>NZ_JBIVVI010000630.1:0-5332 GCF_044757675.1 Kitasatospora sp. NPDC091257 | reverse complement strand
CAGCGGAGCGCCGCCTCCGCCTCGCAGGATCATCACGGCCTTGCCGTCGGCGCCCGCCAGGCTGGAACCCACAGGAGGAGAACGACCGGGGGAGAGCGGCGATGAGCACCGGACCCGTCCGGTCAGCACGCACCGGAGCGGCGCTGCTGCTCACCGCCTTACTCGCGGCCCTGCCGGGGCTGCTCCTCACCGGCGGACCGGCGGGTGCCGCGGCCGTGAGCGGCACGGCGGCGAGCACCACACCCGCGAGCGCCACACCCGCGAACACCACGTCGGCGACGGGCAGTCCGGTCGCCGACCCGGTCGACTTCACCGGCGCCGGCGGCACCGTCCTGCACGGCCTGCTGCTGGCCGCCCCCGCCGCGACGGCCGGCACCCGCGGCCCCGGGCTGGTCATGGTCCCCGGGGCCGGGCCGGGCCCGCTGGCCGAACTGCGGGCCGCCGCCGAGGCGTACGCCCGGCACGGCGTCACCACGCTGGTCTTCGACAAGCGCACCGACGGCTACTCGATGACCCACCGGGACTACGGGCAGCTGGCCGAGGACGCCCTGGCCGCCGTCCGGCTGCTGCGCGCCCGGCCGGAGGTCGCGCCGGACCGGGTCGGCCTGTGGGGCCTGTCCGAGGGCGCCTGGGTGGCCTCGCTCGCCGCCACCCGCTCCACCGAGGCGACGTACCTGGTCACCGTCGGCGCGGTCGGCCTCACCCCCGCCCGCCAACAGGCCTGGGCGTACCGGGGCTACCTGCGCCACGCGGGCGTCCACGGCTCACTGATCGACGCGCTCTCGGACACCTCCGTCCGGCAGCTCACCGCCGCCGGACTCTTCCCGCAGGCCGACTACGATCCGGTGCCGGCGTGGGAGCGGGTCCGGCAGCCGGTCCTGGCCGAGTGGGGCACCCTCGACCGCGAGGCCGCCCCCGAGGAGAGCGCGACGATCATCCGCCGGGCCCTCGACCGCGGCGGCAACACCCACTACACGCTGCGGACCGTCCCCGACGTCCGGCACAACCTGCACCTCACCGCGGACGACGGCTACGACCGGCCCGACCGGCTCCCGGCGGACTACGCCGAGGCCGAGTCCGCCTGGATCCAGCGGCTCGCCACCGGCCTGCCCACCGCCTCCACCGACCCGGCCCCGCAGCAGGACACCCGCAGCCGCGCGCTCGATCCGCTCCCCTGGTACGAGTCCACCTGGGTCGAGGCCGTCGCCACCCTGCTGTGCCTGACCGGCTTCGCGGGCTACGCGCTGACCGGCGCCGCCCGCCGCCTGCGCCGCCGGCCGCGCCCCGCCGCCCTGCCCCGGGCCGCCCGCTGGGCCGCCCTCACCGGGACGGCCGCCCTCCTGGGCGCCCTCGGGTACCTGCTCTTCCTGACGGTCACCGCCGCGATGTTCCCCGGCCCGGTCCTGTTCGGCCGCCCGGTGGTCTGGCTGGCCGTCCAGCTGCTCGCGCTGTTCGCGCTCGGGGCGGCCGCCGTCGCCGCGGCCGGCGCCCGGCGGGAGCGGGCCGCCCTGGCCGCCGCCCCGGCGGCCGACCGGGTCCGGCTGGGCGCACTGCTGCTGGCCGGGGTGGTCTTTCTGCCCTGGGCCCTGTCCTGGGGGCTGCTGCTGCCCTGACCTCGTCACTGCGGCGACCGCCCGCTCCCCCGCCCGGGGGAGCGGGCGCGCCCGGTTTCAGCCCGGGTGAGGACGCCCCCGCCCGCGCGCTCCGGGAGGGTCGGAGCGGTGGCGGACGGACGGCGTCCGCCCGGGCCGGAGGCGGAACCATGGGCGCACGGACGATCGCGGCACGACTGCACGGCACACCCGCACCGGGCACACCGCGCTGGGCGGTCCGGACCGGTTACGCGATCACCCTGGCGGTCCTGCCCTCCTGCCTCTGGCGGATCGGCGGCTTCATCCTCGGGCTGCCGCTGCTCGACCACGGCCCGACGCCGCCGGAGCAGGACCCGGCCTCGTTCGACGGCGGCTGGGCGTACATCCTGGCGCTCAGCGTGGTCAGCGAGGCGCTGGCGCTCCTCTGCTTCGGCCTGGTCGCCCGCTGGGGCGAGGTGTGGCCGCGCTGGATCCCCGTCCTCGGCGGCCGCCCGGTCCCGGTGCTCGCCGCCGTGGTCCCGGCCGGGCTGGGCTCGGCGGCGCTGATGGTCTTCCCGTACGCGATGGTGATGTTCTCGCTCGGCCTGACCATCCGGGGCGACCGGCACATCGGGCTGATCACCCACGGCTGGCAGACCGTCGCGTTCTGGGTCGGCTACCTGCCGCTGGCCGCCTGGGGACCGCTGCTCGCCGTGCTCACCGTGCACTACTACCGTCGGCGCAGGGCGGGTTGAGGTGCCTCCCTGCTCCGGCGCCTTCCCTGCCCCGGACCCTTTCCCTGCCCTGGTCCCTTTCCCCGCTCCGGCGCCTTCGCCGTTCCGGTCACGCCGGGTACGGCGCGGCGGCCCGCGCGTTCTTCAACGCGCCCGCCCACCAGGACAGCTGGTCGAGCAGGACCTTGGCGTAGCCGGGCGCCTGCGGGTCGTTCGGGCGGCCGTCCGCCCAGGCGGTGAAGTAGTTCGGGAAGGCCAGGCCGTCCCGGATGGTCACCGCGTGCAGCTCGGTCAGCACGTTCTCCAGGTGCAGCACGGCATGCCGGCCGCCGGCCGCGCCGCCGTAGCTGACGAAGGCGACCGGCTTGGCCGTCCACTGGGTGAAGTGCCAGTCGATCGCGGCCTTCAGCGAGGCCGGGTAGCTGTGGTTGTACTCCGGCGTGACGACGACGAAGGCGTCGGCGCCCTCCAGGGCCTCGGTCAGCTTCGCCATCCCGGCCGGGCGCGGATACCCGTCACCCGCGAACTTCGGTGATGCGGCGGGAAGTTCGAGCGGCAGATCGATCTCGGCGAGGTCCACCGTCTCGACCTCGAAGCCGCCGTGCGAGGCGGCCTGCTCGGCCACCCACGAGGACACCACCGGGCCGAACCGGCCCTCCCGGACGCTGCCGAGGATGATCACCAGCTTGTGCGTGTTCGTCTCCATGGCGACCACTCTCCGCCCGCCGCACGGCCGCAACCAGGCCGTGCCCAGGCTGGCCCCCGCAGGGCCACCCTCCACGCGACGATCAACCGTACGCTCGCCATATGGGCACACCACTGGGGGACTTCATCCGCGCGAAGCGCGACAGCATCCAGCCGGAGACGCTGGGCCTGCCCGACCACGGCCGCCGCCGCTCACCCGGCCTGCGCCGCTCCGACCTGGCCGTCCGGGCCGGGATCAGCGTCGAGTACCTGACCCGGCTGGAGCAGGGCCGCGACCGCAACCCCTCCACCGCCGTGGTCAACGCGCTCGCCGACGCCCTCAGTCTCGACCCCGCCGAGCGCAACCACGTGCGCTACCTCACCAAGATCACCGGCGGCGCGTGCGCCGGCCACGCCCGGCCCGTCCCCGCCCCGCGCGAGCTGCGCGCCACCGTCCGCGAGACCCTGCGCCTGCTCGAACCGGGCATCGCCGCCGTCACCAACCGCCTCGGCGACGTCCTCGCCCACACCAGCGGCTACGCGGCCGTCCTCGGCGCGGCCGGACTGCTCGACGCCCCGGCCCCGAACCTCACCCGCTACGTCTTCACCGACCCGCGCGCCCGCACCCTGTTCGCCGACTGGGACGACATCGCCGACGAGCAGGCCTTCGACATCTGGCTCGGGCCCTCGGTCGAGTCCGCCGAATGGCTCAGCACCGAACTCGCCCCGCTCGCCGGCCCCGAGTTCACCCGGCGGATCGGCAACCACCTCGTCCCCCGCCGGGGCCCGCTCCGCCTCCGCCACCCGTCCGGCCCCGAACTCCGGCTCCACCGCGAGACCCTGGACCTCACCGACGACGCCCAGCAGCTCCTCGTCCTGCTCCCCGCCGACGACGACACCGCCGCCCACCTCGACCGCCTGCTCGCCCCGGAGCGGCCCCGGCTGCGCGCGATCTCCTGAAACCCCCACCGGCCACCCCGCCGGCACCGGCCACCCCGCCGGCACCGGTCACTCCGCCGGCACGCACAACGGCGTCGCCCGGTCGACCGACTCCGCGACGGCGTCGGTGGCCGCCCGCACGAAGGCGCGGACCCGGGCGGTGGTGCTGCTCTCCAGCCAGACCGGGCCGCGCTCGATCGGGGGCGCGTCGTGGATCGGCACGTACGCGACGTCCGGGCGCGGGTAGTAGCGGCGGGAGTGTTCGCCGACCGGGAGGACGCCGCGGCCCATCGCGACCAGGCTGAGCATCTCGGAGAAGGTGCCGCCGGACGGCCCCTTGGGCACCGGGCGGCCGGACGGGGTCCGGCCGGGGGTGCGGTCGCGCTTGAAGCCCGCCGAGGTGACCTCCGGGTACTGCACCACCGGATGGTCCGCGAGCACCTCCAGCGACACCGACCGCTCGCCGGCCAAGGGGTGTCCGGCCGCCACCGCGAGGACCCGCCGCTCGGTCAGCAGCACCGGCCCGCGGGCCATGCCGTCGAACGGGTAGGAGGCGATCAGGACGTCGATCGAACCGTCCACCAGGCTCGCCCGGGAGTTGGAGAGCTGCACCTCCCGCACGTCCACCCGGCAGTCCGGGTGCCGCTCGCCGAACAGCGCGACCGCCTTGAGCAGCACCGGCGCCGTCCACTCGCCGAGGAACGCCACCCGCAGCTCCCCGGTGACGCCCCGGTTCGCGTCCTCCGCCCGGCGCAGCGCCGCCTCCATCGCCGCCACCACCGGGGTCAGGTCGTCCGCCAACTGCCGCCCCACCGGGGTGAGTCGGACCGACCGGCTGGTGCGGTCGAACAACTGCCCGCCGATCCGGCGCTCCAGCTTCTTCACCACCTGGCTGACCCGCCCGGTGGTCAGGTGCAGCCGCTCCGCGGTCCGGCCGAAGTGCAGCTCCCCGGCGAGCGCGAGGAAGACCTCGATCTCCAACCGCTCCAGCATCCCGCCCCGTCCCTCGATCGTTGAATCCGGCTCAACGATCCTACGGCGATCGCGCATTGATCACCCGCCCGGCCGAGAGGATCGTTGAACCCGTCCCCGACAGCCCCACCCGAGCGGAGCCGATCACCCATGCGCGTCGTAGCCTTCGACCACCTGGTCCTCAACGTCGCCGACGTCGAGCGTTCGCTGGCCTTCTACGCCGGCCCCCTGGGCCTGGAGCCCGTCCGCGTCGACGAATGGCGCGCCGGCAAGGTGTCCTTCCCGTCGATCCGGGTCAGCGCCGGGACCATCATCGACCTGGTCCACGGCCCCCGGCACGAGTCCAACGTCGACCACTTCTGCCTCACCGTCGAGCCCCTCGACTGGCAGGAGGTCATCGACGCGGGCACCTTCACCGTCCTGGAGGGCCCC
>NZ_JBIVVI010000629.1:0-5334 GCF_044757675.1 Kitasatospora sp. NPDC091257 | reverse complement strand
GGGGGTCGATGAAGTTGTGCAGGAAGGCGAGCATCGCGTCGGTGTCCAGGCCCTCGCAGGCGGCGTCCATCGAGGCGTAGAGGAACTCCTCGATCCCGGCCACCGCGGTGGCCAGGCGCTCGCCCTCGGGGGTGAGGCTGAGTTGCAGGTAGCGGCGGTCCTCGGCGTCGGTGCGGCGCTCGACCAGTCCGGCCGCGACGACGCGGTCGACCAGCCGGCTCGGATTGGTGCCGCTCTCGCACACCAGGAGCTGTCCGAGCCCGTTGAGGCTCAGGGTGCCGTGCTGCTGGAGCAGGCGCAGCACCTCGGCCTGCGAGGGGGTGATGCCGTGGGGTTTGAGGGCCTGGATCAGCAGCCGGTTGCCTTCGCGCTGGGCTGCCAGGATCGCGAACCGCAGGTGTTCGGCCTTACGCATCGATGTCCTTTCGGGTGGTCGGCAGGGGGTCGAGGAAGTTCTCGACCGCGGCGGCGTAGGTTACCGGGTGCGAGAAGCGGAACATGTGGCCGGTGCGCGGCAGCACGACCTCCCGGGCGTCGGGGATGCCCGCGAGCATGACCTTCGAGGCGTTCTCGCCGATCAGCACGTCGTGCGAGGGGGTCAGGATCAGGGTCGGGACCTGGATCCGGTCGAGCACGTCGACGTAGTCGGCCGTGAAGACCGCCGACACGCGCGCACCGAAGGAGGCGGCCGGGGTGTTGGCGAGGAACAGTTCGCGGCTGCGCGCCTCGCTCCAGGGCACCTGCCCCTCGCCGTCGAACGGGGAGGCGAGGCGGTGGGCGTGGAACCGCAGCGTCAGCTGCCGGTAGAGCGGGCCGGGCGCCTTGCCCATCACCTGGGCCAGTGCCTTCATGGGCTTCGAGTCGATCGGGTTGGCCGCGAAGCCGCCGGACACGACCAGGGCGCGCAGGCCCCGCGGGCGGCGGGTGGCGAGGGCGAGCGCGATGTTCGCGCCGAACGAGTCGCCGATCAGCACGTAGTCGTCGAGGTCGGCGATCGCGGTCTCGACGTGGTCGGCGTAGCGCTCGATGCTGTCGACGCCCTCGGGCAGGCGCAGCGTGCGCCGGGGCGCCGCGCCGTAGGGGGCGAGCTGTTCGGCGCTCCACGGGGCGCCGGAGAAGCAGGGGATGAAGACGAGGGTCGGATTCTTCGCTGCAGTGTTCATGGAAAACATATTACACGACACACGTGTCGCGTCACATGTTGGGAGCGGGGTGCCGACGGCCGGCGGCGCCGGGTGACGCCCGGCGGCTCGTGTCGCCCTCGGATCACTCCGCGCAAAGGCGACGGCGGGGCGGGGCCGGGGATCCGGACCTCCGCCCCGCCGTCGCTGCGGGGTGGTGCTGGGCGTGCGCGGGTTCGGTCAGTAACCGACGATCTGCAGGCCGGAGTCGACGGTGAGGTAGAAGGTGTGGGCGTCGGGTCCGAGGGCCAGGCCGGTCACCCAGTTGAGGCCGGTGATGCCCTCGGCCGGGACGAGGGTGTCGGTCGCGGTGTCCAGGGCGAGGACCGAGGCCTTGCCGTCCGTGCTGGTGAGGTCCTGCTGGACCATGTACAGCCGGGTGCCGTCCGCGCCCACCGACGGGTTCTGCAGCCACTGGCCCGGGGAGATGTCCAGGGTGGAGAGGGCGTCGGTGGCGAGGTCGACGGCGTAGCCGGTGCCGTCGTTCCCCACGCCGTAGAGCCGGGTGCCGTCCGGGGAGAGGGCCAGGCTCGGGACGGAACCGATCGGGGCGGCGATGGCACCGGCGACGGTCGGGGTCCCGGTGCCGGTGTCCAGGCGGACCAGGTTCTCGTCGGTGGCGGCGTACGCCGCGTCACCGGTCGGAGGCGTGACGATCGAGCCCAGGTAGCGGCCGGGGACCGGCACGGCGGCGGTGAAGCCCTGTTGCTGCGGGGAGAAGGACAGGACCCGGGCGCTCGGCTCGGCCGGGCGGTGGTAGCGGGCCGGTCCGTCCTGGCCGACGTAGACCCTGGCGCCGTCCGCGCTGACCGCCAGCGAGGTCAGCGCCCCGGGGAGGGTCCCGTCGGGCCGCGGCTGGTCCGGTGCCTCCGTGCTGGAGACCACGGTGTCGGTGGCCGTGTCGATGGCGCCCAGGCTGGACAGCGGTGCCTTGCGGGCGGTCGAGAACAGCACGTAGACGCGCGAGCCGTCGGGGCTGACGGCCAGCGGTCCCGGACCGGCCCCGAACCCGGTGGACAGTGTCACCACCGCGGTGATCGCCCCGCTCTGGGTGTCGACCACCTTCACCTTGGCGCCATTGATGCTGTCCTTCACCGCGACGTACGCCTTGCGCCCGTCCGGGCCGACCGCCACCGAGGCGGGTGACGAGTCCAGCTCGACGGTCCGCGGGACACCCGTCACCGGCCCGCCGGACGTGCCGGTGACGGCGCCGGCGGAGCCGGGCCCGGCGAGCAGCAGTGCCGCGCCCGCCGCCAGGGAGACTGACCAACGGGCCTTCGACAAAAGCGAGTTCATGTGACCCTCCGCTTCGGACACCGCGGGTCCCCGCGGTGGAAGGCAAACGCTACGGGACGCACCCGCACGGGGTGCGGCTTCAGGCTGCCGGGCCGGGGCGGGCGGTGACGAGTGCGGGGCCGAGGGTGGCCGCCGCCACGGGGCGGGTCCTGCTGCCCGTTCACCCGCCGGGCGTGCGACGGGGCTCCGCGAGCAGGGCGCGGAAGGCCGTGGCCACCGCGCCGGGGTGTTCCTGCATGGCGACGTGGCCGACGCCGGGCAGGGTGAGGAGCCGGGCGTCGCGGAAGGCGGCGTAGGCCCGGGCCGCCGAACGGAAGGGGACGAGGCGGTCCTCGCGGCCGTAGACGAGCAGGGTGGGGGCGGTGACCCGGTGGGCCTGGTGCCAGGCCGAGGCCTCGCCGGCGGGTCGCAGGTGGGATCGGACGACGGCACGCACGCCCTCCGCCAACATCTTCTGGGTGTAGGGGAGTTCGGCGCGGCGCAGGCGTTCGCGCGCCTCCGTCGCCCGCTGTTCGGCGTCGACGCGGGACGGGTCGGCGTAGATCAGGCCGTAGAGGTCGTCGAGTTGCCGGTCGGGGCTCCGGGCCGACAGCAGCCGGGCGTACAGGCGGTGAGCGCCCGGCAGGCCCAGCAGGGAGATCCGCAGGGCCTGGGGCGGCGGGAGCGCGGGCAGGACCGGCGAGACCAGGGTCAGGGTGGAGACCAGCTCCGGGCGGTGGGCGGCGAGGTGGAGGGCGGTCAGGCCACCGAGGGAGTTGCCGACCAGATGGACGCGGCGGTGCCCGGTGCGGTCGAGGTGGCGGGCGACGGCCGCGGCCTGGCGCCTGACGGTGACGAGGCCGTCGGGCGGGGGAGCGGAGCGGCCGAAGCCCGGGAGGTCGAGGGCCAGGCAGTGCACCGACGGCCGGAGGCGCTCGATCAGGGCGGCCCAGTTGTGGGTCCAGCCGCCCAGCCCGTGCAGGAACACGGCGGTCTCGGCGTCCGGGCGGGCGCCGGGTGCGTACTCGGCGGCGAGCGGTCGGCTCATGACGGTTCGCTCCCCGCTCTCACGCGCGCCGTGCCGCGGAGGACTCCGCCACCGCGAGCCGGTAGTGGTCGAGGAGCCGGTCGCCGACCGCCTCCCAGCTGCGTTCCGCCACCGAGGCCCGGCCGGCCCGGCCGAGCGTTCGGCGCAGTTCCGCGTCGCGGGCGAGCCGCTCCACCGCCTCCCGGAAGCCCCCGGCCGCGCCGGGCGGCACGAGGAAGCCGGTGCGTCCGGGGAGCACCAGGTCGAGCGGTCCGCCGGCCGCCGGGGCCACGACGGGCAGGCCGCTGGCCATCGCCTCCTGGAGGGTCTGGCCGAAGGTCTCGAACGGCCCGGGGTGGGCGAACACGTCGAACGAGGCGTAGAGCCGGGCGAGTTCGTGCCCGGTGCGGCGGCCGAGGAAGAGCGCGTCGGGCAGTGCGGCGCCCAGCCGGGCGCGGCACGGGCCGTCCCCGACCACCACCAGCCGTACGCCCGGGAGCCGGGACGTCTCGGCCAGCCGCTCGACCTGCTTCTCCGGTGCCAGCCGCCCGACGTAGCCGACCAGCACCTCACCGGGCCGGCCGAGGTGGCGGCGCAGGGCCTCGTCCCGGTGGCCGGGGTGGAAGCGCACGCAGTCGACGCCGCGCGGCCACAGGTGGACCCGGGGGATCCCGTGGGCCGTCAGGACGTCGAACGAGGCCCGGGACGGCGCCAGGGTCCGCGCGGCCGCCGTGTGGATGTGCCGCAGCCGGCGCCAGGCCAGCCGGGCTCCGGCCGCGCCCGCGAAGGGCAGGTAGGTCCGGGCGTAGGCGGCGAGGTCGGTCTGGTAGACGGCGACGGCGGGGACGCCGGCGCGCCCGGCCGCCGCCGAGCCGGCGGCCCCGAGCGCGAACGGGCTCGCCAGGTGGACCACGTGCGGGCGGTGCCGCTCGACGGCGTCGGCCACCCGGCGCCCGGGGAGGGCGATCCGCACCTCGGGGTAGCCGGGCAGCGGGACCGACGGGACGCGGACCACCCGGTAGCCGTACGCCGCCCCGCAGTCCTCGTTCTCGCGACGCTGCGCCGCCGGTGCCACCACCAGCGGGACGTGCCCCCGGGCGAGGAGGTGCTCGGCGGTGCGGAGCACGCTGTGGGCCACGCCGTTGAGCTGCGGGGCGAAGGACTCGGCGACGATCACCACCCGCAGCGGCCCGTCGTCGGGGGCCGGGCCGTCCGTGGCGGGCGCCGCCCGCCCGGGCAGGACCCCGCTCACCGGGCGGCCTCCGCCGCCACGGCCTGGGAACGGGCCGGGACGGACCGGCCGACCGCGCGCAGGTCCCGCAGGATCTCCCGGAAGCAGGCGGTCAGGCCCGCCTCGGCGTACGGCACGCCGACCTCCGCGCAGTACGCGCGCACGATGCGCGAGGCCGGGCGCAGCGCCGGCACCGGCATGGCCGGGAAGAGGTGGTGCTCGATCTGGTGGCCGAGGCCGCCGAAGAGGAAGTGGACGAACCGGCCGGCCCGCAGATTGCGGGAGGGCAGCACCTGCCGCCGGAGGAAGTCGGTGCGCTGCGCGCCGGGGCCGGTCAACGGCATGCCCTTGTGGTTGGGGGCGAAGATGCAGCCCAGGTAGACGCCGAGCAGCGCACCGAACAGCGCGGTGAAGGCGAGCGCCTGGAGCGGAGCGAGCACGAGGACGGCCAGGGCCGCCGCGAGGACGTAGTGCAGTGCGGCGAGGGTGCGTTCCAGGACGGGGTGTCGGACGGTGCCACGGGTGAGGGTCAGGCCGGTGGCGACGAGCAGGCCGAGCGCCTGGAGGGAGAGCAGCGGGAAGAACAGCTCCGCCTGGTACCGGGCCATGAGGCGTCGCAC
>NZ_JBIVVI010000628.1:0-5340 GCF_044757675.1 Kitasatospora sp. NPDC091257 | reverse complement strand
GGATCGACCCGACGACCGCCCCTGCCGGTCCGATCCCTCTGCCACCCGTGAGAGGCAGAGCTCGCGGGCGCACCCGCTCACGTTGAAGAGTCCGGCCCCCCACCTCCCCGGAATCGGGCTCTCCGTGTCCTGGCAGCGGCAGCCAACGAGCGCGTCGAGGACCAGGTCAGCGTGCTGGTCTGGTCCTCGACGCGCTCGTCCTACTTGTTCTTATGGAAGCGCTGCCTGGCTGTCAGCCGCGTGGTGTCACGAGCCGCAGGCCCGTCCCGATGGGGGCTTCCGGCTCTCCGTCACGGCGATCGGGGCCGCGGGAACCCCCAACCCGGAACGGACTGGTGGGGTCGGTGCCAGCCGGTCGATCCATGCGGCCCCGCCACGCGCCGTGGCTGCGGAGTCGAACGGCACAGCAATCCCCACTACCCCCTTCTTGTGTAAGTGACAGTAACTGAAGTACCTTGCAGAACATGCAAGATGACGTGTGGTCACCACCTTCTGTACTGCTGACGGTCGATCTCGTGATCCTGACGCTGCGGGGGAGTCGCCTACACGTCCTCCTGGTGGAGCGGGGCGAAGATCCCTTCCGGGGCATGCCCGCCCTGCCTGGAGGATTCCTGAGCCACGACGGTGAGGAGATTCTGGATGCCGCCCACCGCGAACTGAGCGAGGAAACGGCACTGGCGGCCGGCTGGGTGCACCTTGAACAGCTGGCCGTGTACGGAGACTCGGGCCGCGATCCGCGAGGCCGAGTCGTCTCCGTGGCCCACCTGGCGATCGCGCCGGGGCTGCCCGACCCGGTCGCGGGAACGGATGCCACCGATGCCGCGTGGGTTCCCGCTGAAGCCGTCCTGTCCGGCGAGGTGGAGCTCGCCTTCGACCACCGTCGAATCGCTGCGGACGGGATCGAACGCGCGCGCACCAAGCTCGAGTTCTCGGCGCTGGCCACGGCATTCTGCAGGGAGAACTTCACCATCGCAGAGCTGCAAGAGGTGTACGAGGCCGTCTGGGGCACCGAACTCGACACCCGCAATTTCTACCGGAAGGTCCAAGCGGCGAAGGGATTCATCGTCCCCGCCGGCACGGATCGCAGGACCACGGGAGGACGGCCCGCACGACTGTACCGAGCCGGTCCGAAGACCGTGCTGTTTCCACCGCTGATCCGACCCGTGCCATCCGCGATGGAAGAGAACACGAGAGGGGAAGAGGAATAGATGTCGATCGGCCCGGTGGTGGTTCTCACTGCCCTCAATCTTGAATACCAGGCTGTGCGCCAGAGGCTGGCGGGTCCGCAGGTGCATCGCCATGAGCGTGGTACCCGGTTCGAGGTGGGAACCGTGCAGGGCACGTCGTGCCGTGTCGCACTCGGTCTGACGAGCAAGGGAAACCATTCCGCCGCAGTGATCGCTGAACGCGCGATCCAGGAGTTCTCGCCGGTGGCCGTGCTCTTCGTCGGGGTCGCCGGCGCCCTGTGGGACGCCACCAGGCTGGGCGACGTGGTGATGGCGTCACACGTGTACGCCTACCACGGCGGGACCAGCGAGGACGACGGGCTCAAAGCCCGCCCCCGGGTGTGGGAAGCACCGCACGGCATCAGCCAGCTCGCCTCGCACCTGGCCCGCTTGAACGACTGGGCGGACCCCGTACCCGGTCGCGAGGACGCGCCGCAGGTGCGCTTCGGGGCGATCGCCGCCGGCGAGGTCGTCCAGAACTCGAGGATCTCAGCCGAGGCGAAGTGGATCCGGCAGCACTACAACGACGCACTCGCCATCGAGATGGAGGCGGCCGGTGTGGCACAGGCCGGCCATCTCAACGGGGCACCGGTGGCCATCATCCGGGGAATCAGCGACCGGGCGGACGGCACGAAGAACAGTGCGGAGGACCGCAACTGGCAACCGAGGGCCGCAGCGAACGCGGCGGCGTTCGCCACCCGGTTGGCAGTGGAACTGGTGGGGGAACAGGAGGAGACCGCGATGCCCCAGGACGACAGGGTCCGTTCGGCCGACCGGTTCGACCGAAACGTCAGCAACACCGCCCACAACAGCACCGTCGGTATCATGGCCGGCTCGGTCACGGGCAGCAGCGTCCACATGAACGCGGCCCCGAAGGCATCCGGCCCGACGGACCTGATCGCGGAACTGAACCGTTTCCGACAGCAGCTGGGGCGGCACCGCGCCGAGGGTGCCCTCGACGAGGACTCCTACCTGGAGGCCCTGACCGATCTGGACTCCGCCCTCCGGTCGGCCGGGGGAACCAGCCCTGAATCGTCGAAGCGGACGGTCATGTCGCTCAGGAGGCTGCGCGGACTGGTCGCGGAGTGCCCCGCGCTGGTGGCCGAGCTGGGCCCCCTGGTCGCCGCGGCCGGTGACCTGGCATGAGCGACAGCAACGGTGCCGCGTACAGTTCGGCCGCCTACGACTCCACTGTCGGGATCCAGGCCGAGACCGTACACAACTCCAACGTCTACTTCGTCCACCCGGACGCCTCGCCGCAGGAGAAGTACCGGCTGGGCGTGCGGTTCCTGGAGGACGGCGTCCCCAGCCGCGCCCGCGAAATGATCACCGATGCGATGGCCCACGGATACGACGGCGCGGAGGTTCGTTTCCACTGGGTGCTCGCCGTACTCAGCGCACGCACCTACGACGACCTCAGCGCCGAAGAGGTCCAACGGCTGCACTACACCTCCGGGCTCGTACGGATCTACGCCGAGGACGGGTGGAAGGATGCCCTGCGCGTCACTTTCGACCTGCTGGCGGTGCTCAGCAACGCCAGCAGCGGCGAGACCGGACCCGTGCTGAAGCAGCTGCAAGACCTGCCGCTCCGCCAGCACAACGCGATCCTCCGTCACCTCGACCTCATGCTCACCGGAGGGCTGAAGGACGACCTGTGGGCGGAGACCTGCGAACGGGCCGCAGCGGAGCGCTTCGGCAACGACCGGGTCCGGCGAGTCTGGGCCTACTTCGAGCCCGCCCCCATCGGGGCGCGGGCCGTTCCGCCCCGCCCGAGCACCGCTGCCGCCGCCAAGGCGGCCCTCCCCGTCCGGGCGGTCCTGTTCGCCGTCAGCAGCGTGCTCCTCTGGGCCCTGGCACTGGTCACGGATCCGGTCAAGGCGGTCGTCGAGTTACTGGTGGCGCTCGTCGCGGGGCTGACCGCGGCCCACTTCGGCGTCCGGTGGTGGGGCCAGGAACCCCAGTCGGACCTCACGGCGGGGGCCCGTGTCCCACACCCGCGCGGTCCCGCCCCCGCCGAAGGCGGGTTCACCAACCGCGTCCGCCATTCGTTCGATCACTACTTCAGCGTTCGCAGGCCCTACGGGTTCACCCCGGACGCCTGGCTCGCCCACACCGCTCAGATCCGCGGCAGCCTCGCCGCCGAGATCGCGGACCTCTATCGGGAGAGCCGGATCAGTGTGGACCGGGTTGCCTGGTTGATCCGGTACCTCGCTGAGGACGCCCGGAACCGCTACAACAATGGCACCCTGTTCGATGACCATCGCGAGGACCTGACTCCGGTCAGGACGAAGGCCCTGACCGTGGTGGCCCTGGCCGTTCTCGGCATCGCGGCTCTGACCGCGTTCGGAACGGCAGTCTCGGGTGCCGCCTCGCCGAGGCCGCTGTGGGCGTTCCTGGCCGTACTCGGTGCGGCCTGGTCCGGGCACTCGGCCGCTTCCCTGTGGCTGAAGGTCCGACGTGAAGAGCACCGGCTGGCCCGGGAGACTCAGAAGTACCATGAACAGTTGACCGCACGGCAGACCGCCTACCAGCACTGGCAGTCGTTCCTGGACGCCACGCGCCCCAGCGAGCTGGAGATGGAGACCTGGCTCACCTGCGACAAGACCTCGTTCGTCGATGAAGCGCTCCGGCACCACCGGCTCACCTGGCGCGACCTGATCACCCACACCATCCTGGTAGCCCCAGCTGCTTCCTACAAACGAGGCCGGGTCAGGGGCGGCCCCTGGCGGTACTCGCACTACGTCTTCCGCCTGTTCCTGTTCACCCAGGACGGCATCCGCGAGATCAGCTCCGAGTTCAACTTCTCCGACGCAACGCGCAAGAACGAGCAGCGGAGCAACTATCGGTTCGACGCGCTGTCCTCCGTGCAGGTGACGGAGAATGTCGACGTCGGCTACGACCTGGAGCTCGTCCTCACCAACGGGCCAGCCAGGAAGATCCGCGTCAAGGACGCCGATGCCCATCAACTGGCGCCGGACGAGAATTCTCAGGAAATCTCTGAGATCAACCTCAGCGCGGCCGGCTCCACCCACACCTTCCGTCTCCTGGAGGGGATCGCGGCGGACGGGAAGGGCTGGATCGAACGGCACAGCCCCAACAACCTGACGCCCTTCCAGATCGCCGGTTGATCCTGAACTCGAGCATAGGAATGCCTGTGACCTCCACGGACGATGTCACCGAGAGCAAAATCCTGCTGGCCGAGTACGACTGCCTCAAAGAAGAACAGAAGACCCGCATAGGGTTCCGCGACAACCTGCTCTACTTCACGCTCGCCGCGGCCACTGCGGTCATGGCGATCACCGTCCAGAGCGGACAGTACCGACTACTGCTCTCCGTCCCCGCGATCTGCCTGATCCTGGGCTGGACCTACCTGGTCAACGACGAGAAGATCTCGGCGATCGGCTGCTACGTCCGCGACCAATTGGGACCACGCCTGGGGGAACTCGCCTCCGCCCACGGCACGGTGTTCGGCTGGGAGGTCTACCACCGCAATGTTGCGGGCCGCGCCATGCGCAAGCGGCTTCAGACCGCAGTGGACCTATTCGCATACCTGGTCCTGCCGATGGTCTGCACGACCGCGTTCTGGTGCTCTCCCATCGTTCAGCCCCTGCTCGTGCTCACTTCTGTCGCACTGACACTCGCCCTGGCCGTACTGGGCTGGCGGTTCCTGCGCCGTGCGGACCAGTAGCACCAGCCCCGCCGGACCCGCGCCACACACGTACGGCGCTCCGGTGCGCGGAGGCGCGGGCCGGGATCCGCTATACAGCCGGCAAGAATCCGGCTCGGGCCGGGGCAGCTCGTCCAGTTCGAGGGTTTAGACCCGTCCGTCGGCCAGCTCTCCCGAGCCGTACTTACGCGTGTGGGCCACGATGTAGCCGGAGCCGGCGGTCGGGGTGTGGACAGCGACCTCGGCGGCATACGGGTCCACCACCACATAGACCGGGATGCCACATCGATCGATGCAAGTAGGGCTGTACCACTTGTTCGCCTACGCAATCGAGGCTGCTCGGCTCCGTTGATGGGGACAACTGGGCCATCCCGAGGTTGTCCCCATCGCCCTACCTGGAGCTGAACCGCCGCTACGGCTGCGCCCTGCAGACCGGCGGCAGCGACC
>NZ_JBIVVI010000627.1:0-5355 GCF_044757675.1 Kitasatospora sp. NPDC091257 | reverse complement strand
GGGGGAATGCAGCTCACCGGACTCCACGTCTACCCCGTCAAGTCGATGTACCGCCTGAGCCCGGACACCGCCGTGGTCCAACCGTGGGGCCTGGCCGGAGACCGTCGCTGGATGCTCGCCGACGCGACCGGACGGTTCGTCAGCCAGCGCGAGAACGCGGCCCTCGGACAGGTCCGCGCCGAACTGCTGCCCGAGGGCGCCCTCGGCCTGACCGCCCCGGACGGCTCCCGGATCGAGGTCGCCGCCCCCGCCGTCGCGGCCGGCGACCCGCTCGCCGACGTCGAGGTCTGGGGCACCCGATTCCACGCCGCCGAGGCCGACAAGGAGACGCACCAGTGGATCGCCGAGCACCTCGGCGACTACCGCCTGGTGCACCTGGACGACCCGCGCGCCCGGCCGGTCGACCCGGAGTACGGCCGGCCCGACGACAACGTCTCGATGGCCGACGGCTTCCCGCTGCTGCTCACCACCACCGCCTCCCTGGACCGGCTCAACGAGCTGATCGCCACCGAGAACCCCGACGGCCACGAGACCCTGCCGATGGAACGTTTCCGCCCGAACGTGGTGGTCGGCGGCGCCGAACCGTGGGCCGAGGACACCTGGAGCAGGATCCGGATCGGCTCGGTCACCTTCAAGGTGGTCAAGCCCTGCGGCCGCTGCGTGATCACCACCACCGACCAGGAGACCGGCGAGCGGCGCGGCAAGGAACCGCTGCGCACCCTGGCCCGCCACCACCGGCTGCTGCGCAAGGCCGCGTTCGGGCAGAACCTGATCCCCGAACGGCCGGCCGGCGTCGAGGGCGACGCGCTCGGCACGCTGCGGCTGGGCGACGAGGTCGAGGTGCTGGAGGACGGGGCGCACTGGCCTGCCGACGGGCGCTGAGCGCGTGGGCGCTTGGACGCGTGGGCGGGTGGGCGGCACCGGGAATCCGCGGGGCGGGCCGTGCCGACCGCCCGCGCCGACCGCCCGCGCCGGCCACCGTTCCAACCTCCCGTTCCAACCTCCCGTGCGACTTCGCGAGCCGACCCGAGCGGAACCACCTCTGTGCGCGCTCGTTGAAACAAGTGGTCGGAACCTGTGGCGGCGCTGAACGCTACCGGTGTCCGCGCGACCGCGGGCGGCCGGACCACCCACGTGGGCGCGCTACGGTGGGCGGACGGCCCGCGCACCCCCGCGCGTACGGCCCGTTGATCGCCGGCTCGACGAAGGTGGGGACGACAGACCGTCATGGCTGAGCACAGGGTCCGAGTCACCCAGGACAGCGCATCCCGCTGGCGTCGCCGCGCGGGAGAGTACGACACGCTCGCGGAGGCCCTCGCCGCCGCCGAACCCGGCGACACCGTGACCGTCCGTCCGGGCACCTTCCGGGAGAACGTGCTCCTGGACAAGCCCGTGACGCTGGTCCCGGCCCAGGGGCCGGGGACGGTCCGGATCGACCCGCCCTCCGGCGTGGCGCTCACCGTGACCGCCGCCGCGACCGTACGCGACCTGGTCGTCGAGGGCGGCGACAGCTCCACCCCCGCCGTTCTGGTCACCGGGCCGGAGGCGACACCCTCCTTCAGCGGCTGCCGGATCGAGACCCGCTCGGCCACCGGGATCGAGATCACCGACGGCGCCCGGCCGACCCTGCGCGGCTGCGTGGTCACCAACCCGGGCGGGCTCGGGCTGCGGCTGCGCGGCGCGGGCACCGCCGCCGCCTTCGAGGACTGCGAGGTCGCCGCCGCCGGACAGGCCGGACTGGCGGTCCTCGGCGGCGCCACCGCGGCCCTGGACCGCTGCCGCGTCCACCACGCCTCCGGTGCCGGCGTCCTGCTCTCCGACCCCGGCAGCGCGGCCGAGCTGACCGGCTGCGAGATCTACGAGATCCGCGGCAGCGGCGTGCAGGCCGAGGCGCAGGCGGGCGGGCGGCTGGTCGACTGCGAGATCCACCGGGTCACCGGCAACGGCCTGACCCTGGACGGCGAGGCCGAGCTGGTGCTCACCGGCTGCCGGGTGCACGACCTGCCGGAGAACGGCGCCGACCTGCGCGGACGCGCCCGGCTGAGCCTCGCGAACAGCACCGTCCGGGACTTCGGGCGCGGGGCGCTTTCGGTCTGGGACCAGGGCACCGAGGCCGTCGCCGAGTCCTGCCAGATCCACAGCTCGACCGGCGAGTACCCGGCACTGTGGGTCAGCGACGGCGCCCGGCTGACCCTCACCGACTGCTCGCTGCACGACCTGCCGGACGCCCTGTTCGTCCTCGACCGGGACTCCGCCGCCACCGCCGAGGGCTGCTCGTTCAGCCGGATCCGCAGTTCGGCGGTCTCGGTCAGCGGCGGGGCCACCGTCTCCCTCGCTTCCTGCCGGGTGCAGGAGGCGGGCACCGGGCTCTGGTTCCGCGACCACGGCAGCGGCGGACTCCTCACCGACTGCGAGATCTCCGACGTGGCCACCGGCGTGATCGTCACCAAGGGCGCCGACCCGGTGCTGCGCGACTGCACCGTACGGGCCAGCACGGACGCCGGGGTGTACGTCTCGGCGCAGGGGCGGGGCACCTTCGAGGACTGCCGGGTCTCCCAGGGCAAGGGCTTCGGCTTCCACATCATCGACGGCTGCCGGACCCAGCTCATCCGGTGCCGGGCGGAGCACAACCAGCGGACCGGGTTCGAGTTCTCCGAACCGGGGCCGGTCACGGAGGGGTGCATCTCGGACGACGTCGCGGCCGCTCCGGCGCCGGCCGCCCCCGGTGGCGGTGCGGGACCGGGGCCCGGGCGCGGGTCCGGACCGGCGTCCGGGCGCGGGCCGGGGCTGGGCTCGTCCTTCGGACCCCCCGACGTACCGGCGCCGCGCACGGCCCAACTGGCCTCGGTGGCACCGGTGTTGGCACCGCCCGCGGGCGGCTCGGCGACCATCTCGCCGATCCCGGACTGTCGGCCGGCCGAGGAAGCGCTCGCCGAGCTGGACTCCCTGGTCGGACTGGCCACGGTCAAGCAGGAGGTGCGCACGCTGATCGACCTGATCTCGGTCGGCCGTCGCCGCCGCCAGGCCGGACTCAAGGCGCCCTCGCTGCGCCGGCACCTGGTCTTCACCGGGGCACCGGGCACCGGCAAGACCACCGTCGCCCGGCTCTACGGCGAGATCCTCGCCTCGCTCGGGGTGCTCCAGCGCGGGCACCTGGTCGAGGTGGCCCGGGTGGACCTGGTCGGCGAGCACATCGGCTCCACCGCGATCCGCACCGCGGCCGCCTTCGACCGGGCACGCGGCGGGGTGCTCTTCATCGACGAGGCGTACGCGCTCGCACCCGAGGACGGGGCACGGGACTTCGGGCGCGAGGCGATCGACACCCTGGTCAAGCTGATGGAGGACCACCGGGACGAGGTGGTCGTCATCGTGGCGGGCTACACCGCCGAGATGGAGCGCTTCCTCTCCGCCAACCCCGGTGTCTCCTCCCGCTTCTCCCGCACCATCGGCTTCCCCGACTACACGGCGGACGAACTGCTGGAGATCGCCAGGGCGCAGTGCGCCGAACACGAGTACGCGCTCTCCGAGGACACGGAGAAGTCGCTGCTGGAACACTTCGGCGGGCTGGAGCGCGGGCCCAACTTCGGCAACGGGCGCACCGCACGGCAGGTCTTCGAGACCATGGTCGAGCGGCACGCGGTGCGGATCGCCCATCTCGCGAACCCGTCCACGGAGGAACTCCAGCTGCTCGTCCCGGCCGACCTGCCGACGGCGCCGCTTCCGTAGCGGCGGCGGCTGGGGCAGGGAGCAGGCCGGCAGCGTCGCGGTAGGGGAACTCGTCGGCCGCGCCGGGCCGTTGAGGCGGACATGGGTGTGCTGCTGACGGGCGCGGCGGGCGGGTTGCTGCTGCCGGCCGGACTGGTCGTGATGTTCTTCCTGGGCGCGGTGGTGCGGCGGCTGCGCGCCCGCCCGACGGCGGAAGCGGGCGGCGGACGCGGTGCGGGTGCGACCGCCACGGAGGAGCTGCACGCGCTGCTCTACCCGGGCAAGCGGGTGCAGTTGGAGCAGCGGCGGGTCGAACTGGTACTGCGGGACGACGAGCACGACGGCGCACCGAAGCGTACGGGGATCGACCTCGCAGGCGGCCGGGCGGTCATCCGGCGGTGACGGCCTCGGGCCTCAGGTTGACAGCCGAGGGCGGACAGCCGACAGACAACCGATGTCAGATAACAGATGATGAAATCTGTCAGCTGACAGTTGTCATCCGCCGGCCCTCGACTGTCCGCCCGCCGGCCTCAGCCCACCCAGGCACCGCCTGCGAGGAAGGACTCCAGCGCCGCCCGGTACGGCGCGATGTCGATCCGCTCGCCCGCCAGCCAGTCGTCGGAGTAGTACTTGTCCAGGTAGCGGTCCCCCGGGTCGCAGATCAGGCCGACCACGCTGCCCGTCCGCCCGTCCGCGCGCATCTCGGCGACGATCCGCAGCGCACTCCACAGGCCCGTCCCGGTGGAGGCACCCGCCTTCTTGCCGAGCACCCGCTCCAGCACCCGTACGGCGGCGATCGACGCGGCGTCCGGCACCCTCATCATCCGGTCGATCGCCCCCGGGACGAAGCTCGGCTCCATCCGCGGCCGTCCGATGCCCTCGATCCGCGAGCCGCTCTCGCAGACGGCGTCCGGGTCGTGATGCACCCAGCCGTCGAAGAAGCAGGAGTTCTCCGGGTCCGCGACGCAGATCCGGGTGTCGTACTGCATGTAGTGGACGAACCGGGCGATGGTCGCCGAGGTGCCGCCGGTACCGGCGGTGGCCACGATCCAGGCCGGCTCGGGGTGCGGCTCCAGGCGCAGCTGGGCGAAGACCGACTCGGCGATGTTGTTGTTGCCGCGCCAGTCGGTGGCCCGCTCGGCATAGGTGAACTGGTCCATGTAGTGCCCGCCGGTCTCCTCGGCGAGCCGGGCGGAGACCTCGTACACCTCGTCCGAGCGCTCGACCAGGTGACACTCACCGCCGTGGAACTGGATCAGGTCGATCTTGGCCTGGCTGGTGCTCTTGGCCATCACGGCGATGAACGGCACCCCGATGAGCTGGGCGAAGTACGCCTCGGAGACGGCGGTGGAGCCGCTGGAGGCCTCGATCACCGGCTTTCCGGGCCGGATCCAGCCGTTGCAGAGCCCGTAGAGGAAGAGCGAGCGGGCCAGGCGGTGCTTGAGCGAGCCGGTCGGGTGGGTGGACTCGTCCTTGAGGTAGAGGTCGATCCCCCACTGAGCGGGCAGCGGGAAGCGCAGCAGGTGGGTGTCGGCGGAGCGGTTGGCGTCGGCCTGGACCTTGCGCACCGCCTCCTTGAGCCAGGCTCGGTACTCCGGGTCGGAGCGGTCGACGTCGACGGTCGGCTCGATGCCGGGCTCGATGCGGGGG
>NZ_JBIVVI010000626.1:0-5365 GCF_044757675.1 Kitasatospora sp. NPDC091257 | reverse complement strand
GGGTGCCCCGGGCCGGGGTCGGCTGCCCCTTGGCGTAGGTGGTCGGCTGCGAGAAGCCGCCCGATCCGGCGGCCTGGCCGCCGCTCGCCGACGCGGCCTGCTGCCCGCCGTAGGTCGCACCGCTCTGGCCCGCTCCACCGGCCGGCGGCATCAGCGAGGTGGACGCGGCCGAGTGATCGGTCGGCGGCTGCGGAACGCCGTACGAACCCCCGCCCTGCGCGCCCGGACGGCCGCCGGAGGTTCCTCCCGCAGCACCCGTGGCTCCACTCACCTGGTCCTCCCGCACTTCCCACCAGGACGGCGGTGCCGCCCTGCTTCGTCAATCGTCATCCAGCGCCCGGCGGGATTGCCCGGAACTGGTCGGCGGCCGATGCCGCCGCGCCCGTTGATGGGACGCGGCTGCACCGGTCTGCGGTTCGGTTCAGGCCTCGACGTCTCCGTCGACCGCCGTCACCGCGCCCTCGGCCGTCTCGGTGGACTCGGTGGACTCAGTACCCGCCACCTCGTCCTCCACCGTCTCCTCGTCCTCGGCCTCCGCGTTGCGGGCCATGCCCACGACCGCGTCGCGCTTTCCGAGGTTGATCAGTTGGACGCCCATGGTGTCACGTCCGGTTTCACGAACCTCGGAAACCCTCGTGCGGATCACCCCACCCGAGAGGGTGATCGCCATGATCTCGTCGGATTCGTCGACCACGAGCGCGCCGACCAGCGAGCCCCGGCCCTCGACGATCTTCGCCGCCTTGGTGCCGTAGCCGCCGCGCCCCTGGACACGGTACTCGTCCACACCGGTGCGCTTGGCGTACCCGCCGTCAGTGGCGGTGAAGACATAGGTACCCGGACGGACGACGTTCATCGACAGCAGTTCGTCGTCCTCCCGGAACGCCATGCCCTTGACGCCGGAGGTGGCGCGGCCGGTGGGGCGCAGGGCGTCGTCGGTCGCGGTGAAGCGGATCGACTGGGCCTTCTTGGAGACCAGCAGCAGGTCGTCCTCGGCGGAGACCAGCTCGGCGCCGATCAGCTCGTCGTCCTGGCCCTCCTCGTCCTGGCGCAGGTTGATCGCGATCAGGCCGCCGGAGCGCGGCGAGTCGTAGTCCTTGAGCGCGGACTTCTTCACCAGGCCGGCCCGGGTGGCGAGGACCAGGTACGGCTTGTCCTCGTAGGTGCGGACGGCCATCACCTGGGCGATGTGCTCGTCCGGCTGGAAGGCCAGCAGGTTGGCCACGTGCTGGCCGCGGGCGTCGCGCCCGGCGTCCGGCAGCTCGTAGCCCTTGGCCCGGTAGACCCGGCCCTTGTTGGTGAAGAACAGGATCCAGTTGTGGGTCGTCGTCACGAAGAAGTGGTCGACGATGTCGTCCTGCTTCAGCTGGGCACCGCGCACGCCCTTGCCGCCGCGCTTCTGCGAGCGGTAGAGGTCGGAGCGGGTCCGCTTGACGTAGCCGCCACGGGTGATGGTGACGACGATGTCCTCCTCGGCGATGAGGTCCTCGATGGAGAGGTCGCCGTCGGAGGGGATGAGGGTGGAGCGCCGCTCGTCGCCGTACTTCTCGACGATCGCGGTGAGCTCCTCGGAGATGATCTCCCGCTGACGGGTCGGCGAGGCCAGGATCGCGTTGTACTCGTCGATCTTGCGCTGGAGCTCGTCGTGCTCGTCCATGATCCGCTGGCGCTCCAGGGCGGCCAGCCGGCGCAGCTGCATCTCCAGGATGGCGTTGGCCTGGAGCTCGTCGATGTCGAGCAGGCCCATCAGGCCGGTGCGGGCGGCGTCGGCGCTGGCCGAGGCCCGGATCAGCGCGATGACCTCGTCGATCAGGTCCAGGGCCTTGAGCAGCGCGCGCAGGATGTGGGCGCGCTCCTCGGCCTTGCGCAGCCGGAAGGTGGTGCGCCGGACGATGACCTCGACCTGGTGGTTGACCCAGTGCCGGATGAAGGCGTCCAGCGACAACGTGCGCGGCACGCCGTCGACCAGGGCCAGCATGTTGGCGCCGAAGTTGGTCTGCAGCTCGGTGTGCTTGTAGAGGTTGTTCAGCACCACCTTGGCGACGGCGTCGCGCTTGAGCACGACGACCAGGCGCTGGCCGGTGCGCGAGGAGGACTCGTCGCGGACGTCGGCGATGCCGGCGATCTTGCCGTCCTTCACCAGGTCGGCGATCTTCAGCGCGAGGTTGTCCGGGTTGACCTGGAACGGCAGCTCGGTGATCACCAGGCACTGGCGGCCCTGGATCTCCTCGACCTCGACCACGGCGCGCATGGTGACCGAGCCGCGGCCGGTGCGGTAGTAGTCGTCGATGCCGCGGCGGCCGACGATCAGCGCGCCGGTGGGGAAGTCCGGGCCCTTGATCCGCTCGACCAGGGCGTCCAGCAGCTCCTCGGCGGAGGCCTCCGGGTTCTCTAGGTACCAGAGCGCGCCGGAGGCGACCTCGCGGAGGTTGTGCGGCGGGATGTTGGTGGCCATGCCGACCGCGATGCCGGTGGCACCGTTGACCAGCAGGTTGGGGATGCGCGCGGGCAGGACGGTGGGCTCCTGCGAGCGGCCGTCGTAGTTGGCCGCGAAGTCGACGGTCTCCTCGTCGATGTCGCGCATCATCTCCATGGCGAGCGGCATCATCTTGCACTCGGTGTAGCGCATGGCCGCCGCCGGGTCGTTGCCCGGGGAGCCGAAGTTGCCGTTGCCGTCCACCAGCGGCATCCGCATCGACCACGGCTGGGCCAGGCGGACCACGGTGTCGTAGATCGAGGTGTCACCGTGCGGGTGGTAGTTGCCCATGACGTCGCCGACGACGCGGGCGCACTTGTAGTAGCCCTTCTCGGGGCGGTAGCCGCCGTCGTACATCGCGTAGAGCACGCGGCGGTGCACCGGCTTGAGGCCGTCGCGGACCTCGGGCAGCGCACGACTGACGATCACGCTCATCGCGTAGTCGAGGTACGAGCGCTGCATCTCGGTCTCGAGCTCGACCGGCTCGATCCGCATCGTCACCTGGGCGGTGGCCTCGGCGGCTTCGGGAGTCTCGGGCTGTTCGCCTTCGGGACGGTTGTCGTCGACCACTGGTGGTCAGTTTCCTTTCACGCGGACTGGAACGTGCGGGGCCTGCGGTGCAGGCGTCACACGTCCAGGAAGCGGACGTCCTTGGCGTTGCGCTGGATGAAGGAGCGGCGGGCCTCGACGTCCTCGCCCATCAGCACGGAGAACAGCTCGTCGGCGCGGGCGGCGTCCTCCAGGGTGACCTGGAGCAGCAGCCGGTGCTCGACGTCCATGGTGGTGACCCGGAGCTCCTCGGCGTTCATCTCGCCGAGACCCTTGAAGCGCTGGATCGCGTCGTCCTTGGGCAGCCGGCGCCCGGCCGCCACCCCGGAGGCGATCACGGCGTCGCGCTCGCGGTCGGAGTAGGCGTACTCGAAGTCGTCCTTGCCCCACTTGATCTTGTACAGCGGGGGCATCGCGAGGTAGACGTACCCGGACTCGACCAGCGGCCGCATGAAGCGGAACAGCAGGGTCAGCAGCAGGGTGCGGATGTGCTGTCCGTCGACGTCGGCGTCGGCCATCAGCACGATCTTGTGGTAGCGCAGCTTGGACTCGTCGTAGTCCTCCTGGATGCCGCAGCCGAACGCCGAGATCAGCGCCTGGACCTCGGTGTTCTGGAGGACCTTGTCGATCCGGGCCTTCTCGACGTTCAGGATCTTGCCGCGGATCGGCAGGATGGCCTGGGTGCGCGGGTCGCGGCCCTGCTTGGCCGAGCCGCCGGCGGAGTCACCCTCGACGATGAAGATCTCGCACTCGGACGGGTCCTTCGACTGGCAGTCGGAGAGCTTGCCCGGCAGCGAGGCGGACTCCAGCAGACCCTTGCGGCGCGTCAGGTCGCGGGCCTTGCGGGCGGCGACGCGCGCGGTGGCGGCCTGGATGGACTTGCGGATGATGTCCGCGGCCTCGTTGGGGTTGCGGTCCAGCCAGTCGTTGAGGTGCTCGTGGACGACCTTCTGGACGAAGGTCTTGGCCTCGGTGTTGCCGAGCTTGTCCTTGGTCTGGCCCTCGAACTGCGGCTCGCCGAGCTTGACCGAGATGATCGCGGTCAGGCCCTCGCGGATGTCCTCGCCGGAGAGGTTGTCGTCCTTCTCCCGGAGCAGCTTCTTGTCCCGCGCGTAGCGGTTGACCAGGCCGGTCAGCGCCGCGCGGAAGCCCTCCTCGTGGGTGCCGCCGCCGTGGGTGTGGATGGTGTTGGCGAAGCTGTAGACCCCCTCGGTGTAGGAGGAGTTCCACTGCATCGCGATCTCCACCGAGATCGCCTTGTCCTTGTCCTCCGCCTCGAAGTCGATCACCGAGGGGTGGACGACCTCGCCCTTGCGGGAGTTGAGGTGGGCGACGAAGTCGGCGATGCCGCCGTCGTACTTGTACGTGACGGTGAGCGGCTTGCCGTTCTCGTCCGCGTGCTCGGAGCGCTCGTCGGTCAGCGAGATCGACAGGCCCTTGTTGAGGAAGGCCATCTCCTGGAAGCGCCGGGAGAGCGTCTCGAAGGAGTAGACGGTGGTCTCGAAGATGTCGGGGTCGGCCCAGAAGGTCACCGTGGTGCCGGTGCGGTCGGTCTCCGCGCCCTTGGCGAGGGGGGCGGCCGGGGCACCCATCTTGTAGTCCTGGGTCCAGATGTGGCCGTCCTTGTGGATCTCCACCGAGAGCCGGGTGGACAGCGCGTTCACCACGGACACGCCGACGCCGTGCAGACCGCCGGAGACGGCGTACCCGCCGCCGCCGAACTTGCCGCCCGCGTGCAGGACGGTGAGCACGACCTCGACGGCGGGCTTGTCCTGACCGGGGACGATGTCCACCGGGATGCCGCGGCCGTTGTCGACGCAGCGGATGGCGCCGTCGGCCATGATCGTGACGTCGATGGTGTCGGCGTACCCGGCCATCGCCTCGTCGACGGAGTTGTCCACGACCTCCTGCACCAGGTGGTGCAGGCCGCGCTCGCCCGTCGAACCGATGTACATGCCGGGGCGCTTGCGGACGGCGTCGAGGCCTTCCAGCACCTGGATGTTGCTACCGGTGTAGGAAGCCTGGTCGGACTGGTCTGGGGTCTGGCTGGGGTTGCCGGAATCGGCCACGAAGCGCCCTCTCTGGCACAGCACGGGCCGCACGCCCACCCCGTGCGGGCGGGCGTGCGACCACAGCGTTTCGACTCGGTTGCCACTAGCAACAGTGTTTGGCTCTCAGTCTACCGGTACGACTGACATAGATGGGCGTTTGGCAGCCCTTGAGGGCAGATATGCCGCCCTGAATCCCCTCTGCACATGTCCCGATACTCGACCGGGGGGCCCAGGGCGCCTGGAAGGGCTGTCAGGGGTTCCGGAAGATCGTCGTCCGATCCGTGCCCCCGGC
>NZ_JBIVVI010000625.1:0-5390 GCF_044757675.1 Kitasatospora sp. NPDC091257 | reverse complement strand
CCCTCTGGACGCCGGGCCCGACCCGCTGTTCGCTGGTGTGGGGCGGGACTTTGGGGGAGCCGTAGCAGCACACCGAAGGACCGGATGGGAGGCCGCCGTGGCTTCAGCTCGGACGACCGGCACGACCGCACGACCGACGGGCGCACGCCCGCACCACCCGCGGACCGGGGCCGCCCGCCCCGCGCGGGCGCGCGACTGGGCGGAGATCCAGGAACGCATGCTGGTGCCGCTCTACGAGGCGGTCTACGACCGGCTGGAGGTCGGCCCGGCGAGCAGTGTGCTGGGCCTGGGCTGCCGGTCCGGGCTGGCCCTGCTGCTCGCCGCCGGGCGGGGTGCCCAGGTCGCCGGGCAGGAGCCGCGGGAGGAGCTGCGCGAGCTGGCCCACGACCGTCGGCTGCGGGTGTGCGCGGGGGCTCGGACAGCGTCCGCCGTCCCCCGCTCGGCCCATTCGCTGGTGACGGTTTTCGAGCAGCTGCCCGGTGCCGCCGGGTCCGGCCCGGTGGTCGCCGAGGCCGCCCGGCTCACTCTCCCGGGCGGGCACGTGGTGCTGGCCGCCTGGGGCCCGCCGGAGCGCTGCGAGAGCGCCGCGGTGCTGGACGTGGCCCGGCGGATGGCGGGCCGGACCACCGCGCGGGACCCGTTCGAGCTGAGCGCGCCGGGCGCCCTGGAGGACCTGCTCGCCCCGGCCGGGTTGCGCCCGGCCGGCAGCGGCCGGGTGAGCTGCCCGTTCGCGTACGCCGACCTCGACAGCGCCGTTCGCGGCCTGCTCTCCACCGGTCTGTTCGATCCGGCCGAGGAGTTCTCCGGCGCCTCGCTGGTGGCCAAGGAGTTGGAGGAGGCGCTCCAGCCGCATCTGCGCGCGGACGGCACGGTGCGGATGGAGAACCTGTTCCGCTACCTGGTCGCCGAGCGGCCGCGCTAGCAGGGGCGGGGAGACGCAAAACCGGGGGCGCTCGCCACTCTGGCGCGCGCCCCCAGCATCGGGCGTCACGCCCGGTCGATCGACTTCCCGTCGGAACCGTCGGAACCCTCGGAACCCTCGGAACCCTCAGAGCCTTCGGAACCCCCGGAAGACCCCGCCGAGCCCTCCGTGGCCGCCTCCCGCGGCACCCCCGCCGCCCGGTAGGCCGCCTCCTCGTCCAGTGTCTCCGCCTCCAGCAGCGCCGCCGCCAGCGCGTCCAGCCGGTGCCGCTGCTCGTTCAGGATCCGCACCGCGTCGCCGTAGCACTCGGAGACGATCCGCCGGGCCTCCTCGTCCACCGCGTCCAGGGTGGTCGGCGCGGCGGAGAGCCCGTACGCGCCCTGCGGGTCGGAGGGCACTGCGGTGAGCCGACCGACCCGCTCGCTCATCCCCCAGCGCCCGGCCATCCCGCGGGCGATGTTGGTGACCTGCTCCAGGTCGCTCTCCGCGCCGGTGGTGATCACCCCGTAGACCACCTGCTCGGCCGCCATGCCGCCGAGCGCGCCGATGATCCGGCCGCGCAGGTAGGGCTCGGTGTACGAGTAGCGGTCGTTCTCCGGGGTGGAGAGGGTGACGCCGAGCGCCCGGCCGCGCGGCACGATGGTGATCTTGCGGACCGGGTCCGCGCCCGGCTGGAGCATGCCCAGCAGCGCGTGCCCGCTCTCGTGGTACGCCGTCCGCTCGCGCTCCTCCTGCGGCATCACCAGCGGCCGCACCGCCCCGAGCTGGACCTTCTCCAGGGCGTCCGAGAGGTCCCGCTCGTTGACGGCGTCCTGCTCGCGCTTGACGGCCAGCAGCGCGGCCTCGTTGACTAGGTTGGCGAGTTCGGCGCCGGTCATCCCCGGCGTGACCTTGGCCAGCTGGTTGAGGTCGGTGCCGCCGGCCAGCGGGACGCTGCGGCTGTGGATGCGCAGGATCGCGGCACGGCCCTCCCGGTCGGGCGGGCTGACGGTGATCCGCCGGTCGAAGCGGCCGGGGCGCAGCAGCGCCGGGTCGAGCACGTCCGCCCGGTTGGTCGCGGCGATCACGATGACGCCCTCGGAGCCGGTGAAGCCGTCCATCTCGGTGAGGATCTGGTTGAGGGTCTGCTCGCGCTCGTCGTGCCCGCCCATGCCGCCGCCGGCGCCGCGCTGGCGGCCGATGGTGTCGATCTCGTCGATGAAGATGATCGCGGGGGCGACCTTGCGGGCCTCGGCGAACAGCTCGCGGACCCGGCTGGCGCCGACGCCGACGATCATCTCGATGAACTCGGAGGCGGAGGCGGAGAAGAACGGCACGTTCGCCTCGCCGGCCACGGCCCGGGCGAGCAGGGTCTTGCCGGTTCCGGGCGGGCCGCTCAGCAGCACGCCGCGCGGCATCTTGGCACCGAGCCGGCGGTACCGCTCGGGGTTCTTCAAGTAGTCGACGACCTCGGTGAGTTCGGCCTCGACCTCGTCGATGCCGGCCACGTCGGCGAAGGTGGTGCGCTTGCCCTCCTCGGCCATGACCGGCTTGGGCGGGGCCTTGCGGCCGAGCGGTCCACCGCCGAGTCCGCCGGCCATCCGGCGGGCGAGCAGCACCCAGATGAAGATCAGCAGCAGCATCGGGGCGAGCGAGAGCAGCAGGTTGGTGAGGAAGCTGCGCTGCTGGACGGGCGAGGTGGCGGTGACCTCGACGCCCTGCTGCTGCAGGGTGGCCCAGAGGTTGTCGCCCGCGAAGGAGGGCCGCTGGGTGTCGAACTCGGTGTAGTCGCCCTTGCCGCCGTCCGGTTTGGGCTGGGCGGTCTTGAGGGTGCCCTCGATCGCGTCGCCCTTGGCGTAGATCTTGGTGATGTTGCCCTTGTTCAGCTGGTTGTTGAACTCGGTGTACGAGATCGTGGTGGCGCCGGCGGGGCCGAAGAAGGACAGCAGCAGGTCCGAGATCAGGAACACCACGAGGGCGGTGAGGGCGAGGCCCACCCAGCCGCCGGGCATCCGGCGCTTGGGCGGCGGGGGCGGGGCACCCTCCGAACGCCAGGGCTGTTCGGGGGTCTGACGTGGCGGCACGGGTTCGGTCACCCATCGGACAATACGGACAGCTGCTCGGACGAGCCAATCGCAACGCCGCGCCCGGACCGCCGTACGCCCGCGCCAACCCCTCCCACCAGCGGCTATGCCGTTGCGCCCGGCCACTCCTCGGCGGTCAGGGCGAACCGCTCGTGGTCGCGCCAGTCGCCCTGGAGGAACAGCATCCGCGGGGAGAAGCCCTCGTGCCGGAAGCCCAGCCGCTTGGCCATCGCGACCGAGCGCTCGTTGTCCGGCTGGACGTTGATCTCCAGCCGGTGCAGCCCCAGCCCGTCGGCCGACTGCGGGGCGAAGCAGCGGTCCACGACCAGCCGCATGCCCTCGGTCATCCGGCCGGTGCCGTTGAACGGGAGGTAGGAGTCGTAGCCCAGCGTGGCGTTGCAGAAGCGGCTCATCACGATGTTGGCGACGTTCACCTTGCCGACCAGTCCGCCGGTCTCCCGGTCGAGGATCAGGAAGGTGCGCAGCCCGGAGCCCTGGCGCTTCAGCAGGTCGGGCAGTCCGTCCGGCTCGACCGGGTTCCACCGTCCGATGTGCTCGGCGGACCGCCGGACCGCCTCGGCGTACGCGGCCGTGTCGTCGGCCCTCGGGGCCCTGATCATCACTCGCATGTCCCCATCATCGGACACGCGATCGGCCCGCCGCCCGGAAACACCGGGCGACGGGCCGACCAGAATCGATCAGGGCCGACCACTGTTGATCAACGGATGACCAGAGGCGGCGGCACGTCCAAGGACTACAGCATGTCCTTGAACTCCTTGGGCAGCTCGAAGTCGGCCGGGCCCTTGCCCGCGCCGAGGCCGAACGCGCCGCCGTCCGCCGGACCCTGGCCGGCGCCCGGACCGAGCGCGCGGCGCTCGGCGGCCGCGGCCTCGTCCTGCGCCCGCTTCAGCGGGTTGCCGCTCTTGCGCTTGCCCTTGGCCTGCGGGGCCTTCTTGGCGGACTTCTTCCCGCCGCCGCCCATGCCGGGGATCCCCGGCATGCCGGGCATGCCCTTGCCGGAGGCCATCGCGGACATCATCTTGCGGGCGTCGAAGAACCGCTCGACCAGGTTCTTCACCTCGCCGACCTGAACGCCCGAACCCTTGGCGATGCGGGCCCGGCGGGAGCCGTTGATCAGCTCCGGCTCGGCGCGCTCGGCCGGGGTCATCGACTTGATGATCGCGCCGACCCGGTTGACGTCCTTGTCGTCGATGTTGTTGATCTGGTCCCGGATCTGGCCCATGCCGGGCAGCATGCCGAGCAGCTTGGAGATCGAGCCCATCTTCTGGACCTGCTCCAGCTGGGACAGGAAGTCGTCCAGGGTGAACTGCTTCGGGCCGCCGCGCAGCTTGGCGGCGATCTTCTCCGCCTCGGCCTGCGAGAAGGTCTGCTCGGCCTTCTCGATCAGCGAGAGGACGTCACCCATGCCGAGGATGCGCGAGGCCATCCGGTCCGGGTGGAAGGCGTCGAAGTCGTCGACCTTCTCGCCGTTGGAGGCGAACATGATCTGCCGGCCGGTGACGTGCGCGACCGACAGGGCGGCACCGCCGCGGGCGTCGCCGTCGAGCTTGGAGAGCACCACACCGGTGAAGTCGACGCCGTCGAGGAAGGCCTGGGCGGTGGTGACCGCGTCCTGGCCGATCATCGCGTCGACGACGAACAGGACCTCGTCCGGGTTCACCGCGGCACGGATGTCGGCGGCCTGCTGCATCAGCTCGGCGTCGATGCCCAGGCGGCCGGCGGTGTCGACGACGACGACGTCGTACTGCTTCTGCTTGGCGTACTCGATCGAGTCCTTGGCCACCTGCACCGGGTCGCCGACGCCGTTGCCCGGCTGCGGGCCGTAGAAGGCCACGCCGGCGCGCTCGGCGACCACCTGGAGCTGGTTGACCGCGTTGGGGCGCTGGAGGTCGCAGGCGACCAGCAGCGGGGTGTGCTTCTGCGTCTTCAGCCAGTGGCCGAGCTTGCCCGCGAGGGTGGTCTTACCGGCGCCCTGGAGACCGGCCAGCATGATCACCGTCGGGCCGCTCTTGGCGAACCGCACCCGGCGGGTCTCGCCACCGAGGATCGCGATGAGCTCCTCGTTGACGATCTTGATGATCTGCTGCGCCGGGTTCAGCGCGCCGGAGACCTCGGCACCGAGGGCCCGCTCCTTGACCTGCTTGATGAAGGCCCGGACGACCGGCAGCGCGACGTCCGCCTCCAGCAGCGCGATGCGGATCTCGCGGGCGGTGGCGTCGATGTCCGCCTCGCTCAGGCGGCCCTTGCCCCGGAGGTTCTTGAACGTCGCTGCGAGGCGATCGGAAAGGGTGTCGAACACGTCGTCGCGGGTCCTCTGCGGCATCGGTATCAGTACGGTCGTCGCCCCCCAGGGTATCCGGCCGCCCCGGGTGAGGTCTCCACCC
>NZ_JBIVVI010000624.1:0-5398 GCF_044757675.1 Kitasatospora sp. NPDC091257 | reverse complement strand
CCGGATCTTCCAGGCCCGGCGCCTCGAACCGATGAGCGTGGCCGCGGAGATCCAGTGGTCGCTGCTGCCACCGCTGTCGCTGTCCGTTCCGCAGGTCGCCGTGGCCGGCATCCTCGAACCGGCCTACCAGGTGGCCGGGGACAGCTTCGACTATGCCCTCAACGACGGCCTCCTGCACGTCGCCACGATCGACGCGATGGGCCACGGGCTGGACGCCGCGACCATGGCGACCGTGGCCATCGGCGCGTACCGGCACGCCCGGCGCGCCGACATCGGACTCGCCGAGATCTACGCGTTCATGGACCGGGCCGTCGCCGAGCAGTTCGGGCCGGACCACTTCGTCACCGCGCAGATGATGCGCCTGGACACCGGGACCGGCCACCTGCAGTGGGTCAACGCCGGCCATCCCCAACCGCTGCTGATCCGCGACCACGTCGTCGTCGAGCGGCTGGAGAGCGAGACCACCCTGCCGGTCGGCTTCGGCGGTGAGGAGCCGGTGATCAGCGAGCGGGTGCTGCGGCACGGTGACCGGGTGCTGTGCTTCACCGACGGCCTGGTCGAGGAGCGCGAGGCCGGCGGGGAGCAGTTCGGGGAGGAACAGCTCATCGACTGGGTCAACCTCGTCGAGCGCTCGCAGGACGGGGTGCGGGCCGTGGTGCGCGCGCTCTCCCACGTCCTGAAGGAGAAGCGGGGCGGGCGGACGAGCGACGACGCGACCCTGTTCCTGATCGAGTGGCGCTGAGCGGGCCGCCCCCACGACGGCTCTCGTGACCACGGCTCTCGTGACCACGGCTCTCACGACCGGCCGGGCCGACCCGGTGCGGGCGGAGTACCGTGGGATGTCGGAGCGGCCCGTGCCGCCGCTCCCCCGAGGGCCGCCCCTCGCTCGGTGGGGTCGGGCCGCGTCCGCGGATAGGTGGCGAGCCATGTCGGACGAAGCCGGTGCCGCGTTCCCGGGCCTTCTGCCGGACCGGTTCCGGCAGGCCGCGCGGCCGGGGACGGTCCTGTTGCGCCTGGAGACCACACAGTCGCGCGAAGGCCTGCTCGACGGCGCGTGGTGGCCGCGTTCACGAGACGTCGGCGCCGAACTCCCTGGCCTGGTCAGGGCGTTGACCGAACACCTCGGCCCGGTGGCGAGGGTCGGGCTGGACACGGCAGCCTGGGACGACGTACCGGCCCGGCTGGTCGTCGACGGCCGGTCGGTGCACATCGACCGGTTCCCCGTCGGCGACGACACGGTGATCGTCACACGGGGCGACCACGATCACTTCAGCCTGCTGGTCGTCCCCCCGCAGGCGAGCCAGGAGGCGGCGCTCGCCGCGATGGCCCGCGCGGTCAAGGCCGGCGGAAGCGACTCGGCTCGGCAGATCCTCGTCGCCACCGGCATCGACTCCGAGCCACCGGGCGAGGCGTCCTGAGGGACGGTCCCGCGGGCCCGGCTCCTCGGACAGACAGGAAAGGCGGGACGGGGAGATGTCCGTCTACGTGAAGCTCTCGGCCGACGCCCGGGCACCGGCGGAGCCGTCGAAGGGGCCGTTGGACATGCAGTACGAGGACGGTGCGGACGGCGTCACCTTCGAGTACGACCTGCATCCGAGTGGTGCGCTGCGCGTCCTGCGGGTCTTCGAGGACACGCCGTACCGGATCGAGGTCTGCTTCGGCCCCGGGGCGTGGCTCCAGGTCGTGGGCAGCTACCTGCGGAAAGGCGCCGAGTACTGACGGCGATCCGCGTCGGCCCCCTCCGCCGTGCGGTTCCGGCGCAGAGGGACGGGGGCGAAGGCCGGTGCTACGACCGGTACGACGACGCCGATGACGCCGAGGACGCGGGTACCGGCCAGGAGGCGGCCCTGTTCCGGGCGACATCCGCCCGCCTGCCGGCCTCACCGGCACCGCCGGAGGGAGCGGGGGCCGACGGCAGGAAGTCGGAACGGGGCTGCCGCTCTGCCGCTCCACCGCCCGTCTCCGCGGCGATCAGGTCGCTCGCGATCCGGATGTCGGCCGGGTCGGCCGCCTCCGACATCAGCCGGGCGGCATCGACGGAATCCGTCTCCGGCGGGACGACCAGCAGGTTCAGCCGGCGCGGGGCGTACGAGAACACCGCGACCGTGTGCTCGTCCTGCTCGGTGGTGAACCAGCCCGCGTGGACGATGTGCCCGGTGACCGGGATGCGCCGGGGGATGACGGGCCACTGCGCGGGGTTCACGGTGATCCGGGTGATCCGGCCCCACCGCTCGTCGATTTCGGCGGCCAGGGCGGGGAGTTCGAGAAGAAGATCACGCGAGCGGGGCCACCAGGCTCCGTCGAGTCGGCCGGACCGCGCACCACGAGGTGCCAGGGAGAGCCGCACGGTGGGTTCCAGGGCGCGAGGCGTCGTCGCACGATCGAGCGTCGTGGCCATGATCAAGGACCTGCCTCCGGGCCCGGCCCGCGGGGCCGGGTCCGGCATTGCCGTTCGCCGGAGACGACGCCAGTATCCGGGTGCCGGCATGCGAAGTGCCTTCGGTACTGCCCAGGTTACTCTCGGTCCACTCCGAACCCTGCATGTCGCGGTGGGTTCCCACCCGACGCCTGCGGTAGGACACCGGAGTACGACGGGGCGGCGGCCCCTCAGACGCGCCCGTAGCGGACCGCCTGGTCGGCGAACTCCCGGGCCATCTCCTCGGAAACGGTCGGACGGGTGCGGTGGATCGCGTCCAGATAGACCTGGGTGCTGGGCTGGGTCCGCTCCCCCGTGTCGAGCGTGCGCTCGAACGTGCTCTGGGCGACCGCCATGGCGACCTGCCGGATGTCGGCGGGAGTGAAGCCCTCGCTGGCTTCCGCGAGGACCGCCGTGTCCGCGGCGGTACCCGTTTTCGCGGTGTAGCCGGCCCACAGCGCGTCGCGGGCCGCGGCGTCGGGTGGCCCGACCGGCAGGACGTAGTCGAACCGGCCGTGGCGCAGGAACGCCGGGTCCAGCGCGGCCACCGAGTTGGTGGCGCAGACGAGGAGCCGGCCGTCGCGGTCACGGAACCGCACGATCGACTTGAGGAGTTCGTTGACCACGCCGACCGACGCGGGGGCGGCGAGGCTGCGTGTCCCGGCGACCTCTTCGACCTCGTCGATGAAGAGCAGCACATGGTCGAGCTGCACCACCTCTTCGAAGCGGCGGCCGAGTCCGGTGGCCAGCCCGTCCTCGGAGACGAGCCGGGAGGGGAAGATCTCGATGAACGGCCAGCCGAGCCGGCCGGCCACGGCCTTGGCGAACGTGCTCTTGCCCGTGCCCGGCGGGCCGAACAGCACGACCGCGCGCGGCGGTTCCACTCCGTGGGCGTCCGCCAGCTCGGGGTTCGCCAGGGGCAGCACCAGTCGCCGTTCGATGAGCCGCTTCTCGTCGGCCATGCCCGTGAGCCGCTCCCAGAGACGGGCTTCGGGCATGACCGCGCCCAGCATCGCCAGGACCGTCGTGCCCTGGGCGCTGACGGCCTCCGACTTCTCGAAGTACGTGAGCCCCCGGTGGGGTTGGAATCCGGAGTTGACCAGTGCGGTGGCGCCGGTCTCCTCGTCGGGCAGCAACGCCGCGACGATCCTGGCGCCGGCGTCCCGCAGACGGTGCTCCAGCGCGGACAGCAGGGCGGTGCCCATGCCCAGGTTCCGCCAGGCGGGGTGCAGGGCGATGCGCAGCACCCATGCCCGGTCCCCGTCCACCCGGCCCACCGCCGCGCCCACCAGATGCCCGTCCGCGACCGCGACGACGCTCGGATTCCGTGCCTGCAACGCGGCGACCACGTCGGAGAGACGGAAGGCGGCGGCGCGATCCGTGGTGGCACTCTCGGCGTCGAGCCGGACCATCGCTTCGAGGTCGTCCGGAGTGAAGTCCCGGACATGCCATACAGCCATACGCCGCTCTCGCATACGCCGCTCTCGAACGTCGCGCGCCCCTGGACTTCCATCATCGGTCGACTCCGGCCCGGTCGCTCGCCAGGGCGGACGACCACGGCCGGTGCGCACCGAGGCGGGCGCCGCCCGGCTCCGGACATGACCGCCCGGACACGCTCGACCCGGAACGCCCCGTCGATCGCCACGGTGATCACCCGGAGGCACGACGAACGTCAACTCCCGTGCATGGCACATGCGTTCGCAGCCATGCAGCCAGCTCCCCCGCGGCCCCCAGGGCGGCCCCGCCGCACCCGGCCCGGACAACGCGAAAGCCCCAGGTCGTTGACCTGGGGCTTTACCGCTGGAGCGGGCGACGAGAATCGAACTCGCGCTCTAAGCTTGGGAATCTTTGGGCCTCCGGGCCCAAAAGTGCTCCTGACCTGCACCGATACCGGCGCAACCAGCCCTTCGGACGCCCTGCGCTGACCGCCGTTGCCCGTCCTTCACTACCCGTTCTGGCACGAATCTGGCACGACCGGCAACGGAACCGTCCCTCCGAGGTTTAGGCGCCTCCTGATGCAGACATGGCTGAGAGCGAGGCTGTTTGGTGCGGCCAGTAGAGGGGGTCCGATGGGGATTAAGGTCGTGTCGGTGTCTGCGGCTCACGCAGAGCTGTTGGCCGAATCGATCAAGCTCGGTGATCGCTACACCAAGACGTTGGGCCTGATGACACCACCCGCCTACTCGAAGATGGCGGACGACGGCGGGCTTCTCGTGGCCGTCGAGGACAGTGCCGTCGTTGGGTATGCGCTCTTCGGCCTGCCGAAGAGAACGCCCCATGTACGGCTGGCCCACCTGTGCGTGGCCGAGGAGCACCGCAGCAAGGGAATCGCCCGACTGCTGATCGACACGATCCGAGCCCACCACGGCCAGCGTTTCGGTATCAAGGCGAAGTGCAGGCGCGACTACGGTCTTACCGGGATGTGGACGAAGCTCGGGTTCATCCCGCGCGGCGAGGTGAAGGGCCGTAGCAAGCAAGGGCACGTACTGGACGGCTGGTGGTTGGATTTCCGGCATCCGAGCCTCTTCGCCGAGGTGGACAGCGACGCGCAGCTGACCGTCGCGATCGACCACGGGGTCTTCGCAGACCTCCGCGGGCGGAAACCCTCCTCGGATGCAGCCGAGTCCCAGGCGCTCGAATCCGGATGGATGACCGATCTGGTCGAGCTGGTCTTCACCCCGCACCTCTACCAGGACATCCGGGACATCGAGAATGAGGCCGAACGCGTCCACCAGCGGGCGGCTGCCTCCGGCCTTCGCGAACTCAGTCCCGACCCAGGGACCGTGTCGCTGCGCAGCCGCCAGCTGCTGGACGCAGCGGCAAAGACCGATCCCGAGCAGACGGAGCTTGAGCAGCGGCTGCGATACGTCGCCGAGGCTGCAGCCGCCGGAGTGCACGTGCTCGCCACCCATGACGCGCTACTGACGCGCCTGACCGATGTCGTATGGAACGCAGTCGGGGTCCGCATCGTGGCTCCGGCAG
>NZ_JBIVVI010000623.1:0-5400 GCF_044757675.1 Kitasatospora sp. NPDC091257 | reverse complement strand
ACCGGCCGGTACGGGCGCTGAGGGCAAGGAAGGCGTCGGTGTTGGTCACGGCCCGATGGTGGTCGCGAGGTGTGGGCCCCGACCAGTAGTCTGTCTGTACGCGCGGACCGCCCTCCGCCGGATGGCGAGGGGGCGGTCCGGAAAGCCCGTGGCGGCCCGACGGCCCGGTGACCGGGTCCGTCACTCCATTTCGAGGACGCGGGCGTGCAGCACCTGGCGCTGCTGCAACGCGGCCCGGACGGCCCGGTGCAGGCCGTCCTCCAGGTAGAGGTCGCCGTGCCACTTCACCACGTGGGCGAAGAGGTCCCCGTAGAACGTCGAGTCCTCGGCCAGAAGGGTTTCGAGGTCGAGTTGGCCCTTGGTGGTCACCAGCTGGTCGAGCCGCACCGGGCGCGGGGCGACGTCAGCCCACTGGCGGGTGCTCGTCCGGCCGTGATCCGGGTACGGCCGCCCATTGCCGATGCGCTTGAAGATCACACGGAAAGCCTACCGTTCGGACGGCGGATGGCGCAGCAGCCGCGACGCCGCCACGCGCGCCGGTGTGAACTGCGCATGGACGAATGCAGCTGTTTGATGGGAAATGTCGCGAACATCGCCCGGTGCCGATCGGGTTCCGCGCCGATGCCGAAGCGTTCCGAAGCGTTCCGATCCGCTCAGGAGTGTGCACCGATGTCCTCCGACCCCACCCCGCCGGCCGTCCGGGAGATCGCCGACGGGTACGCCTTCACCGGTCCCGCCCTCGACCTCGGCGCCGTGCTGCTGGACGGCACCGCGTACCCGGACGCCCAGGTGCGCATCCCGCTGGGCGTGCTCAACCGGCACGGGCTGGTCGCCGGGGCCACCGGCACCGGGAAGACCAAGACCCTCCAGCTGATCGCCGAACAGCTCTCCGGGCAGGGCGTGCCGGTGTTCCTCGCCGACATCAAAGGGGACGTCTCCGGCATCGCCGCGCCCGGGGCACCGAGCGAGCGGACCGGCGCCCGAGCCGCCGAAGTGGGGCAGCGGTGGTCGCCGCAGGGCTGCCCGGCCGAGTTCTACTCGCTCGGCGGACAGGGCGCCGGCATCCCGGTCCGGGCCACCGTCACCAGCTTCGGACCGCTGCTGCTGGCCAAGGTGCTCGACCTGAACGAGACCCAGGAGTCCTCGCTCAGCCTGGTGTTCCACTACGCCGACGGCAAGGGCCTGGAGCTCTACGACCTCAAGGACCTCACCGCGGTGATCGCCTTCCTCGCCTCGCCCGAGGGCAAGGAGGAGCTGCGGACCATCGGCGGGCTCTCGGCGGCCACCGCCGGGGTCATCCTGCGCGCGCTCACCGTGCTGGAGAACGAGGGGGCCGGGGCGTTCTTCGGCGAGCCCGAGTTCGACACCGCCGAGCTGCTGCGGACCGCTCCGGACGGCCGGGGCGTCGTCTCGGTGCTGGAACTGCCCGCCGTGCAGGACCGGCCGCGGCTGTTCTCCACCTTCCTGATGTGGCTGCTCGCCGACCTCTACCAGGAGCTGCCCGAGGTGGGCGACCTCGACAAGCCCAAGCTGGTGTTCTTCTTCGACGAGGCGCACCTGCTGTTCAAGGGCGCCTCCAAGGCCTTCCTGGAGGCGATCACCCAGACCGTGCGGCTGATCCGCTCCAAGGGCGTCGGCATCTTCTTCGTGACCCAGACGCCGCGGGACGTTCCGTCCGACGTGCTGGCGCAGCTGGGCAACCGGGTGCAGCACGCGCTGCGCGCCTTCACCCCGGACGACGCCAAGGCGCTCAAGGCCACCGTCTCGACCTTTCCGCGCTCCTCGTACGACCTCGGCGCGGTGCTGACCTCGCTGGGCACCGGCGAGGCCGTGGTCACCGTCCTCTCCGAGAAGGGCGCGCCGACGCCGGTCGCGGCGACCAGGCTGCGGGCGCCGCAGTCGCTGATGGGGCCGATCGGGGCGACGGCCCTGCAGGCGGTGGTGGACGCCTCGCCGCTGACGGCGCGCTACCGGGACGCGATCGACCGGGAGTCGGCGTACGAGAAGCTGGCGGCGCGTGCCCCGCGGCCCCGGGCGGCGCCCACCGGGCCCGGGGCGTCGACGCCTGCCGAGCGGGCGCCGCGGCGGGAGGCGCCGAGGGAGAAGGAGGGTGCGGGCGGGCTGCTCGGGTCGCTGCTGAGCAACCCGACCGTGAAGTCCTTCGCGCGCTCGGCCGGGAAGCAGCTCGGGCAGGAGATCTCGCGCAGCCTGTTCGGGACGTCCAAGCGGCGGCGCTGACCGGTCGGGCGGGGCCGGCCGGCCGGTGGGGCGGCGCGGGTGTCGGTGGGGCGTGGCGTCGGCGGTCAGGCGGAGAGTGCGGCGCCGATCCGGTCCAGGGAGGACAGCCGCATCAGGCCGTAGTTGTAGAACTCCACCTCGGGGACGCCGAGTTCGCGCAGGATGGCGATCTTGGCGGCGAGGTTCTCCGGGCCGTCGCAGTCGGAGGACATCGGGCGCAGGATCACCGCCAGGGACTGCGGGCGGACGCCGTGCAGGGCGAAGGCGGCGACCTTCTCCCGGACCGCTTCCGGGGTCCTCGCGTAGCCGAGGGTCTCGATCCGGTCGACGGCCCCGGCGAGGGCGGGCAGGTCGATGCCGGCGAGCCAGCCCGTGCCCGGGCCGCCGCCGTCCATGAAGGTCAGCCGCATGCCGTGCCGGCGGGCCTGCTCGGCGAGGTCGGCGGCCAGCGCGGTGACGGCGGTGGCGGAGGCGTCCACGTAGGCGGCGAAGGCGCCGTCGGCGAGGGTGCTCAGGTCGGCGGGCTCGGCGGCGGCGGACTCGTCGGCCAGCCGGCGGCGCAGCTCGGCGCGGACCGCCGCGGCCACCGCCTCGGCCGGGACCCCGGCGCGGGTGGCGGCGGAGCGGCAGTGCGGGCAGAAGCAGACTCCGAGCAGGGCCTCGGCGGTCGGGCCCAACTCCTCGAAGTAGCGCTCGTGGTGGTAGCCGTGGCGCAGTCCGTGGAAGTGCAGGGACTCGGCGCGGATCGCGTCCACGCCGTACCGGGCCAGTTCGGCGACCAGGGTCAGCGCGTACTCCCGGACCTCCGGGTTCGCCGGGCAGAGTTCGGTGAGGTGGCGGTCGCCGAAGGCGTTGGCCGGGGCGCAGTCGGGGTGGGTGAAGCCGAGCCGGTCGTTGTGGCAGAAGACCGTCCAGGCGTGCAGCTTCAGCCCGCGGCGGCGGGCCTCCTCGGCGGCCTCGGCGAAGGGGTCGCGGTCGCCGATCGCGGTGGACGGCACGGGGGTCAGCCGGCGGCCCCGCCAGGCGGCCGGGTCGGGGTGGAAGTACGCCGCGCCCGGCTCCAGGTAGCGGACCACCCGGCGGGGGTTGTGCGGGAAGACGTCGCGGGCCTCGTGGTAGACCGAGGCGAGGGTGACGCCGCCGACCCCGGCGCGGTCGGTGAGGTTGCCGAAGAAGGTGTCGGCGCCCTCGTCGAGCAGGTCGGTGGCGAAGGCGAGGACGGACGACTCCACGGTGCGGCTCCGGAGCTGGGGGAGGGTGAGCCGTCCACGCTAGCCGCAGGGGTGGGATTGGTCTATACCTGATGGTCGGGATGGGAATCGTCGGACACGTCCTACAGGCCGAGCTCGTCCAGCTGCTTGAGCAGGGCGGATCCGGGGCTGGTCGGGGCGGTCCCCTGCGGCGCGGCGGGCTTCGCGGCCGGCCGGTCGCGGAGCAGGACGGCGGCGGCCAGTCCGCCGATCAGCCCGCCGAGGTGGCCCAGCCAGCTGACGCCCGGGGTGACGGGCAGGACCCCGATCAGGATGGTCGAGTAGACCACCGCGACGACGACGCCGACCACCGCGTCCAGCACGTTGCGGTCCAGGAGCCCGCGCAGCACCACGTAGCCGAGGTAGCCGTAGACCATGCCGCTCGCGCCGGCCGTCACCGTGTTCGGGCTCTCCAGCAGCCAGACCAGCAGCCCGCCGGACACCGCGATCACCAGGCTGGCCAGCAGGAACTTCTTCATACCCCGGTAGGCGGACAGGAAGCCGAGCACGAACAGCGGCCAGGAGTTGGCCTCGATGTGGCTCCAACTGAAGTGCAGGAACGGCGAGGTGAACATCTCCGGGAGGTCCCCGACCTGCTCCGTGCGCAGGCCGAACTCCCGCGACAGCCCGTAGTCGTCCAGCCAGTTGAGCACCTGCACCGACCAGATGACGGCCTGGATGCCGAGCATGGTGAGCAGCGCGCGGCGGGAGTCGGCGAACAACTGGACGAGTTTGGCGGCCATGCCCCGACTCTAGGGGCGCCGGAAGCGTACGTGCACCCCATTACAGTGACTCGTGTCGTTCCGACCGTGAGATCCGACCGTGAGAGGTGACCAGCCCATGAGCAAGCGCGCGCCGCTGCCGTACGAGTTCCTTCCGCAGGTGCCGTCCTTCCCGCTGAGCAGCCAGGACATCACCGAAGGCGCCACGCTGGGCCGGGAGTTCATCCACGCCGGCGGCAACCTCTCGCCGCAGCTGGCCTGGTCGGGCCTGCCGGAGGGCACCCGGAGCATCGCGGTCACCTGCTACGACCCGGACGCGCCGACCGGCTCCGGCTGGTGGCACTGGCTCGCCCTCGGCCTGCCCGCCGACACCACCGGGCTGCCGCGCGGCGCCGGCTCCTCCGATGCCGCCCTGCCCGGCGAGGCCTCCTTCCACGGCCGCAACGACTTCCCGGGCAACCAGTACGACGGCGCCGCCCCGCCGCCCGGCGCCCCGCACCGCTACGTCTTCGCGGTGCACGCGCTGGACGTCGAGAAGCTGGACGTCGCCGCCGACACCCCGCCCGCCCAGGTGGGCTTCAACCTCACCTTCCACACCCTGGGCCGGGCGCTGCTGACCGCCGAGTACGGGGTCTGACCCTTGGCGATATCCGATCGCCCGGTCGAGGTCTGGCGGCTGCCCGAGGAGGAGTGGAAGGCCGGCCGCCGGGCCGTGACCTGGACGGTGGGGCCGGACGGGGAACTGGCCGTCCTGGTGGTGCCGGAGCAGTACACGGCACCGGCCGGGTCCTGGCCGGAGGTCCGGTTCCCGTACGAGGCCGAGGTGGTCGTGATGGGCCCCCGCGGCGAGTGGCGGGTGCCGCTGTCCGGGGTCGACTGCTCGCCGGACCACCTGGCGCTGCTGCCGGGCGGCCGGCTGCTGCTGGTCGAGGCCCGGGCCGAGCAGGACGGGGAGGAGTGGCGGCCCAACGGCTTCGTGTACGGCCCCGACGGGACCCCCGGCCGGGAACTCCTCCTCGGCGACGACACGCCCGTGCTGGTGACCGACCGGGACGGCCGGATCTGGATGGCCTACGGGGACGAGGGCATCTACGGCGACCACCCGATGTCCTGCGCGGGACTCCGGGGCGCCGACACCCACGGCCGGGTGGCGTGGAGCCCGGACCACCGGAAGGACCTGCCCGGGTACC
>NZ_JBIVVI010000622.1:0-5405 GCF_044757675.1 Kitasatospora sp. NPDC091257 | reverse complement strand
TCCCCCGCCCGACGACGTCCGAGGCCCACCGAGGAGGCAGCCCCCGATGGCTCCCGATGCAGCCGCCCGTCCGACCCGCGCGGAGCTGCGCCTCGCCGCCCGCGAGCAGTCCCGTGCCCAGCGCCGCGGCGCCGCCAGGGCGGCCACCCGGACGGCGCTGCTGCGGGTCGCGCTGCCGTCGGTGGCCGCGCTCGGGGTGGCCGCGGCGGCGGCGATCACGGTGCAGGGGGAGGCCGACCAGCAGCGCGCCCAGGCCGCCGGACAGGTGCCGCGGACCGCGGCCGACAACGCCCCGGACACCACCGCCGCTCAGGCGGCGGCCCAGGCGGTGGCGGCCGGCGCGCCGACCCAGGCCTCGCGCGGCGACGCCCGCCTGCCGCTGGCCGGCGCCCAGCCCACCGAGGCCCCCACCGCGCAGCCCACCGCCGAGCCGGCGCCCGAGCCGGTCGGGCCCAAGGTGGTCATGCCGGTCGCCCGGCACGGTCTCGGCGAACAGTTCGGCGAGGCCGGCACCCACTGGGCCAACCGGCACACCGGCATCGACTTCCCGGTGGACGGCGGCTCCGAGGTCTACGCCGTGACCGACGGCACCCTGCGCACCCAGTGGAACCCGTTCTACGGCTACATGACGATCCTCAAGATGCCCGACGGCACCGAGGCCTGGTACTGCCACCTGCGGGCGTACAAGGTGCGCAAGGGCCCGGTGAAGCAGGGCGACGTGATCGCCTTCGTCGGCACCAGCGGCAACAGCACCGGCCCGCACCTGCACTTCGAGATCCGGCCGCAGGGCAGCGGACCGATCGACCCGCTGCCCTGGTTCCTCGCGAACGGGCTGGACCCGCGCTGAGCCGCCCTACAGCTTCTCGACGGGCGCGTAGCGCAGCAGCAGCTGCTTGCGGCCCTCGGCACCGAAGTCGACGGTGGCCTGCGCCCGGTCGCCGGCGCCCGTGACGGCCATCACCGTGCCCAGCCCGAAGCTGTCGTGGGTGACCCGGTCGCCGACCGCGAGCGAGACGGCCTCGCGCTCCACCGTCCGGCCGCCGCGCCGGGCCGACTGCCCCCAGCCCGCCTTCGGCGCGGCCGCCGTCGACGAGGACCGCGAACCGCCGCCCCCGGACGAGGACCTGCCCCAGGACGAGCCGGAGGAGTAGCCGCGCTGGACCGGCGCCTGCGCGGCCCCGGTGCGCTTCCACTCCACCAGCGTCTCCGGGATCTCCTCCAGGAACCGCGAGGCCGGGTTGTAGGCCGGCTGCCCCCAGGCGCTGCGCAGCACCGAGCGGGTCAGGTACAGCCGCTCGCGGGCCCGGGTGAGCCCGACGTACGCGAGCCGGCGCTCCTCCTCCAGCTCCTTGACCTGGTTGAGCGCCCGCATGTGCGGGAAGATCCCGTCCTCCATGCCGGTCAGGAAGACCACCGGGAACTCCAGGCCCTTGGCGGTGTGCAGGGTCATCATCGTGATGACGCCCTGTCCGTTCTCGTCGTCGTCCGGGATCTGGTCGGAGTCGGCGACCAGCGCGACCCGCTCCAGGAAGTCGGCGAGCGAGCCGACCGGCGGCGTGCCCTCGGCGTCGCCGTCCGGCCGCTCGCCCGGGTCCTGCTCGTACTCCAGGGCGACGGAGGCGAGCTCCTGGAGGTTCTCCACCCGGGTCTCGTCCTGCGGATCGGTCGACGCCTGGAGCTCCGCCAGGTAGCCGGTCTCCTCCAGGACGGCCTCCAGCACCGCCGCCGGGCCCGCGCCCGACTCGACGACCTGGCGCAGCCCGGCCATCAGGGTGTTGAACTTCTTGACGGCGTTGGCCGAGCGCGCGGCCATCCCGTAGGCCTCGTCGACCCGGACCAGCGCCCGGGCGAAGGAGATCCGCTCCCGCGCGGCCAGCGCGTCGATCATCGCCTCGGCCCGCTCGCCGATGCCGCGCTTGGGCACGTTGAGGATCCGGCGCAGCGGCACGGTGTCCTCCGGGTTGGAGAGCACCCGCAGGTACGCCAGGACGTCCCGGACCTCCTTGCGCTCGTAGAAGCGCACCCCGCCGACCACCTTGTACGGCAGGCCGACCCGGATGAACACCTCCTCGAACACGCGGGACTGGGCGTTGGTCCGGTAGAAGATCGCGACGTCGCCGGGCTTGGCCTCGCCCTTGTCGGTGAGCCGGTCGATCTCGTCGGCGATGAACTGGGCCTCGCCGTGCTCGTCGTCCGCGACGTAGCCGATGACCTTCTCGCCGTGCTCGCCGGCCGTCCACAGCTTCTTCTCGCGGCGGTTGGCGTTGCGCTCGATGACGGCGTTGGCGGCGCTCAGGATGGTCTGGGTGGAGCGGTAGTTCTGCTCCAGCAGGATCGTGGTCGCGTTCGGGTAGTCCTCCTCGAACTGGAGGATGTTGCGGATGGTCGCGCCGCGGAAGGCGTAGATCGACTGGTCCGCGTCGCCGACCACGCACAGCTCGGCCGGCGGCACCTCGGCGAGCCGCCCGGCCGCCGGGTTCACGAAGTCGCCGTCCGCGGTGCGCCTGGGCGCGGCCGCGACGGAGCCCCCGCTCAGCTCCCTGACCAGCATGTACTGGGCGTGGTTGGTGTCCTGGTACTCGTCGACCAGGATGTGCCGGAACCGGCGCCGGTAGTGCTCGGCGACGTCGGGGAAGGCCTGCAGCAGGTTCACCGTCGTCATGATGATGTCGTCGAAGTCCAGCGCGTTGGCCTCGCGCAGCCGCCGCTGGTAGAGCGCGTACGCCTCGGCGAGCTTCTTCTCCATCGGGTTGGCGGCCTGGTCGGCGAAGGTCTCCTCGTCGATCAGCTCGTTCTTGAGGTTGCTGACCTTCGCCGTGAAGGACTTCGGCGGGAACTGCTTCGGGTCCAGGTCGAGGTCCCGGCAGACCAGCGACATCAGCCGCTGCGAGTCCGCCGAGTCGTAGATCGAGAAGCTGGAGGTGAAGCCCAGCTGCTTGGACTCGCGGCGCAGGATGCGCACGCAGGCGCTGTGGAAGGTGGAGACCCACATCGCCCGGGCGCGCGGGCCGACCAGCGCCTCGACGCGCTCGCGCATCTCGCCGGCCGCCTTGTTGGTGAAGGTGATCGCCAGGATCTCCCCCGGCTGCACCCCGCGGGCGCCCAGCAGATGGGCGATCCGGTGGGTCAGCACCCGGGTCTTGCCCGAGCCGGCGCCGGCCACGATCAGCAGCGGCGAGCCCGCGTGCAGCACCGCCTCGCGCTGCGGGTCGTTCATCCCCTCCAGCAGCTGCGCCGGGTCCACCACCGTCCGCGCGGCGCCGTTGCGGTACCAGGCGTCCCGCTCCGCCTCGGCGGAGTGGTCGGTCCGGAACAGCCCGTCCGGGATGGCCTCCTCGTACGCGTCGTACGGAACGTCGTCGTCGTACGGCGGGGGCTCCTCGTCGAGGGGAGCGGCGGGCTGCTTCGACCCGGCGGCGGGTGCCTCGAAACCGGGGAGCGGAAGGTCGTCAAAGAGGCTACTCATGGCACATCGAGTCTATGGCCACCCGCCGACAAGCCCGCCCGCCCCGGGCGGCCGGGCCGGCGCGGGCCGGTGCGGGCCGGTGCGGGCCGGTCGGACGGGACCGCACCGGCCTTCGAGGGCGCCGGACGCCCCGGACCGGGCGCCTCGGCCCCTCGGCCCCTCGGCCCCTCGGAGCCTCAGAGCCTCAGACCTCAGACCTCAGACCTCAGACCTCAGACCAGACGGCGGGCGGTGGCCCAGCGGGTCAGCTCGTGGCGGTTGCTCAGCTGGAGCTTGCGCAGCACCGCGGAGACGTGGCTCTCGACCGTCTTCACCGAGATGAAGAGCTGCTTGGCGATCTCCTTGTAGGCGTAGCCGCGGGCGATCAGCCGCAGGACCTCGCGCTCGCGCTGGGTGAGCCGGTCCAGGTCCTCGTCCACCGGCGGGGTGTCGGTCGCGGCGAAGGCGTCCAGCACGAAGCCGGCCAGCCGGGGCGAGAACACCGCGTCGCCGTCGGCGATCCGGAAGATCGCGTTCACCAGGTCGGCGCCGGTGATGGTCTTGGTGACGTAGCCGCGCGCGCCGCCGCGGATGACGCCGATGACGTCGTCGGCGGCGTCCGACACCGACAGCGCCAGGAACTTCACGCCCTCCCGTCGCTCGCCACCGCTCTTGTCCGAGGCGCTGCGCGCCGCACCGCCCGACCCCTCGCCCATCACCCCGGCCGAGCGGCGCAGCACCTCGACGCCGCCGCCGCCCGGCAGGTGGACGTCGAGCAGCACCACGTCCGGCCTGGTCTCGGCGACCACGCGGACCGCCGAGTCCACGTCGTCGGCCTCGCCGACCACGTCGATTCCGGTCACCTCGGTGCGGCCGATCTCGGCCCTGACCCCCGTCCGGAACATCCGGTGGTCGTCCACCAGCACGACCCGCGCAGAACGCTCCGGAGCTGCCTCAGTCATCCGCTCTCTCCATCTCCAACTCGACCTCGGTGCCGCCGCCCGCCGCCGGCCGCACCCGAGCGGTGCCGCCGTTGCGCTTCATCCGGCCGATGATCGACTCCCGTACGCCCATCCGGTCCTCGGGCACCGTGTCGGGGTCGAAGCCGGGGCCGTGGTCGCGGACGAACACCGACACCGTCCTCCCCTCCACCTCGGCGTAGACCTGGACCGGTCCCCCGCCACCGTACTTGGCCGCGTTGACGGTCGCCTCCCTCGCGGCCTGCATCTGTGCCGCGATCCTCTCGTCCATCGGGCAGTCGCCGACGATCACCAGCTCCACCGGGACGCCGTGCCGGTCCTCGACCTCGGCGACGGCGGCCCGCAGGCTCTCCGCCATGGTGTCCGGCGCGGCCTCGGCGGCGGCCTCCGGGCGGTACAGCCACAGCCGCAGCTCGCGCTCCTGCGAGCGGGCCAGCCGCAGCACCTCCTTGGGGTCCTCGGCCCGGCGCTGGATCAGGGTCAGGGTGTGCAGCACGGAGTCGTGGATGTGCGCGGCGATCTCGGCCCGCTCCTGGGCGCGGATGCGGGCCGTGCGCTCGGCCCCGAGGTCCTGCCAGAGCCGCAGTCCGTACGGGCCCAGCAGCACCAGCACGCCGGCCAGCACCGCGAGCGAGGCCTCGACCACCGAGCCGAGCGTGGAACCGCTGCCCTGCATGGCGAGCAGCGCGATGGTGCCGGCCACCGCGAGCAGCACGCCGGCGCCGACCCGGGTGTAGGCGCCGCGCCGCTTCTCGCCCTCCTCGATGCCGAACCAGCGCTGCCAGCGCGAGTCGTCGGCCTGCCGCCAGACCAGCGCCACGCCGACGCCGATCGCCAGCAGCGGCCAGGTGTACGGCTTGGCGGTCTGCAGGCCGAGCACGTTGAGCAGGGCGATCAGGCCGATCACCGTCATCACCAGGGCGGCGAGCTGGCCCAGGCCGCCCTGCCCGGCCTTGCCGGCCGGCGCCGCCTCCTCCCCC
>NZ_JBIVVI010000621.1:0-5422 GCF_044757675.1 Kitasatospora sp. NPDC091257 | reverse complement strand
CCGGCCGCGGCCGCCGCGCCGTCGGTGACCCCGGGGGGCACGCCGTCCGCGGCGTCCTCGTCGGCGCTGCCGTCCGCCGCGCCGAGTGCGGCGCCCGTACGCCGGGTGCTCACCGAGGCGGAGGCCAAGCCGGTGTACGACCTGGACCCGGAGCGGCGGGTGGTGGCGCTCACCATCGACGACGGCCCGGACCCCCGCCACACGCCGACCGTGCTGACGCTGTTGGAGCAGTACGGGATCAGGGCGACGTTCTTCCTGATCGGCGAGAACGCGGTCGAGCACCCCGCCCTGGTGCGGGAGATCGCGGACCGCGGCCACCACATCGCCAACCACACCTGGACCCACCCGGACCTGCGGCACCTGTCCGAGGCCAAGGTGCGGGACGAGCTGGAGCGCACCTCCGACCTGCTGCACCGCACCACCGGCCGGCAGCCCACCTGGTTCCGCGCGCCGGGCGGGGACTGGTCCGCGGCCTCGCTCAAGGTGGCCGCCGACCTCGGGATGCGGAACATGGCCTGGTCGGTGGACCCGAGGGACTGGGCCCGGCCCGGCACCTCGGCGATCATCGACCGGATCCTCAAGAACGTCCGGCCCGGGTCGATCGTGCTCAACCACGACGGCGGCGGGGACCGCTCGCAGACGGTGGCGGCGCTGAAGGCGTACCTGCCGGTGCTCGTCGACTCGGGGTACTACTTCACCGCTCCGCCGAACTGACGGGGGTTTCCGGTGGACCTCCGCAGGGTGACGGGTAGCGGTTTCAACCTTTAAACCACTCGAATAGGTGGATTAGAAGAACCGTTTTTGCGGATTTTGGGCCTCTAGGGTGATCTCGCACCGATGAATCCGGGTACCGCCGGGTACCACCTGAAAGGCCCTCACCCATGCGTCTCCGCAACGCCGTGCTCGCCGCCGCCAGCGCCGTCGCCCTCGTCCTCGCCGTTCCCTTCTCCGCCAACGCCGCGGAGGGCGATTTCCTCTACAAGGTCGGCCCCGGGGTCCTCACCGGCCTCGCCGACCCGCGGAGCGGCGAGTGCATCGACCTGCCGTGGACGACCGAGGACGCTCCGGGCTTCGCGCCGGAGAACCTCACCCGCTCCACGGCCACGGTCTTCCTGGACTCCGGCTGCGCGGGTGACGTGTTCTACGTCATGAACCCCGGCAAGAAGCTCGGCGACCGGCTGAAGCTGCGCTCCGTCGTCTTCTCCTGAGCGGACCGTCACCGCTGATCCGAACGGTCCGGCGCCGCGTCGGGAGCCGCCGGACCATCCGCCGAACGGCCCCACCGCCTGTGCCGTGGGGCCGTTCGGGTGGACGCGATCGTGCCGCTGGCGCCCGCGCTCTACACCTTCTCGACCTTCCACTGCATGACGATCTCGCTCGGTGAGGGCGGGGAGGGCCTCGGGACGGTCTGGGGCGAGCAGACGGCCCGGCGGATGCCGGCGGTGGCCGGGTTCCGCTCGGTCGAGGCGAAGCGGGTCGAGGGGGACGTGCTGAACCTGTACTGCGTGGCGCGGCTCGACGGCGCGGCGCAGGGCTGACGGCGCACGGGCGGGCTTCCCGGGCGGGGGTGACCGGACGGATCTCCCGGCCGGGTGGCCGGGGCCGCACGGGCGGCGTAGGTTCGAACTGTCCGGCCCGGTCGCCGGCGCCTTGCCGTGCCCGTACGCCCTGCCGTCCTCGTGCGGCCCACCGTGCCCCGTCGGGCGCAGCAACCTGGGCAGAGCGAAGGAGGGCCTGGGATGACCGGCAACGGCTACGCGCACCCCGAGACGTTGGTCCGCACCGAATGGCTGGCCCACCACCTGGACGACGGGACGATCCGGGTCGTCGAGGTGGACGAGGACACCGAGGCCTACGACCGGGACCACATCCCCGGCGCGGTCGGCTGGAACTGGACCACCGACCTGCACAGCCAGGTCGGCCGGGACTACGTCGACCGCGACGGCGTCCAGCACCTGCTGCGGGCGGCCGGGGTCGAGGACGACACCACCGTCGTGCTCTACGGCGGCAACAACAACTGGTTCGCCGCCTACGCCTACTGGCTGCTGCGGCTGCGCGGCTACGGGCCGGTGCGGCTGCTGGACGGCGGGCGCAAGAAGTGGGAGCTGGAGGGGCGGGAGCTCACCCCCGAGGTGATGGACTACCAGCACACCGGCTACCGGATCGGCGGGCCCGAACGGCCGGAGCTGCGGGCGCTGCGGGACGAAGTCCTGGCCAAGGCGGAGGTGTTCGCCAAGCCCGGGGCGGACGCGGTGCTGGTGGACGTCCGCTCGCCGGCCGAGTTCCGGGGCGAGCTGATCGCACCCCCGCACCTTCCGCAGGAGCAGGCGCAGGTGCCCGGGCACATCCCGGGCGCGGTCAACGTCCCCTGGTCGCAGGCGGCCAACGACGACGGGTCGTTCCGCTCGGCGGAGGAACTGCGGGAGCTGTACGCGGGGAAGGGCGTGGAAGCGGAGCGCGAGGTGATCGCGTACTGCCGGATCGGCGAGCGCTCCGCGCACACCTGGTTCGCGCTCACCGAGCTGCTCGGGTACCCGCACGTGAAGAACTACGACGGCTCGTGGACGGAGTACGGCTCGCTGGTGCGGGCACCGGTGACGCTCGGAGCGTGAGTGGCGGGTGGGGTGGGGGTGACGGGTGGGATGCGGGCGCCGGGTGGGGCCCGCGGGAGGGTGTGACGGCTTCGCGGCAGCGCTGCGAAGCCGTCATGTCGGCGGGTTTCTTTTCATGAACATCTCACAATTTGGGAGTGGACGGGGCGCACCCGGGACAAGGATCGATCCAACCCCATCGTTCCGGTGATCCCTGGAGGACCACGTGCGCAAGAGGCTGATCGTCTCTGCTGCCAGTGCCCTGAGCCTGTTCCTGGCCGTTCCCGCCTCGGCTTCCGACTTCCAACCCGGCGCGGCCGGGGTCGGCGACCCGTACTACCCGACCTACGGAAACGGCGGCTACCGCGTCTCCCACTACGACATCCGGCTGAAGTACCAGCCCGCCACCGACGAACTGGAGGGCACCACGACGATCCTCGCCACGGCGACCCAGAACCTCTCCCGGTTCAACCTCGACTTCGCGCTGAACGTCTCCGAGGTCCGGGTCAACGGGCGGCCCGCGACCTTCGCCACCAGCGGCGAGCAGGAGCTGGAGATCACCCCCGCCCGGCCGCTCGCCAAGGGCGCCCAGGCCACCGTGGTGGTGCGCTACAAGGGCGTGCCGTCCACCGTGAAGCGGTACGGCTTCACCAGCTGGCACCGCACGCCGGACGGCGGGATCGCGGCGAACGAGCCCGAGGCGGCCTGGTGGTGGTTCCCGAGCAACGACCACCCGACCGACAAGGCCACCTACGACGTCTCGGTCCTCGTGCCGGACGGCACCCAGGCGATCAGCAACGGCGTGCTGACCGGCACCACCTCCCAGGCGGGCTGGACCCGGTACAGCTGGCGCGAGAACAAGCCGCAGGCGACGTACCTGGCCACGCTGGCGATCGGCAGGTTCGACGTCACCCGGGACACCACGGCCAGCGGGCTGCCGGTCTACAACGCGTACAGCAAGGACCTCGGGGAGAACGCCGACGCGGCCCGGGCGAGCGTCGAGCGCACCGGCGAGCTGGTGGACTGGCTGAGCGGCTACTTCGGCGAGTACCCGTTCAGCTCCGTCGGCGGCTACGTCCCCAATGTGCCGACCGGCTACGCCCTGGAGACCCAGACCCGGATCTTCTACAGCCCCCGGCAGTTCGCCAAGGGCTCCAACACCTCCGTGGTCGTGCACGAGCTGGCCCACCAGTGGTACGGCGACAGCGTCTCGCTCTCCCGCTGGAGCGACATCTGGCTGAACGAGGGCTTCGCCCGGTACGCGCAGTTCCTCTGGTCGGAGCACGAGAACGAGGGCACCGCGCAGGAACTGGCCGACTACGTCTACGCCTCGCACCCGGCCGACGACCCGTTCTGGAAGATCAAGCCGGGCGACCCGGGCCCGGACGACCAGTTCTCCGGTGCGGTCTACGAGCGCGGTGCGGTGGCCGTCCAGGCGCTGCGCAACGCCGTCGGGGACGAGAAGTTCTTCCGGATCCTGAAGGGCTGGCCCACCGAGCGCCGCTACGGCAACGCCACGATTCCGGAGTTCCAGGCCTACGCCGAGAAGGTCTCCGGGAAGAAGCTCGGCGACGTGCTGAACACCTGGCTGTTCACCCCGAGCAAGCCCGCCGTCGGACCGGTGCCGCCGGGCACCGCCGCCGCGGCCTCAGCCTCGGCCTCGCTGGCGCCGGGCGCGGACGCCGGCCGGGACGCGGGGCAGCCCCCGGCCGAGCCGAAGTCCTGGAAGAAGATCCAGGAGACCAACTCGGTGCACGAAGCCCATAACTGACGACATGCCGGACCAGCCGACGTGACGGCTCCGCGGTACCGCTCCGGAGCCGTCATGTCGGCGCGTTTCTTTTCATGAAGATCTCACGATCGGGGAGTGGGCGAGGGGTTGACGGGAGAAGGATCGATTCGACCCCGTCGTTCCGGTGATTCCTGGAGGACCATGTGCGCAAGAGGCTGATCGTCTCCGCCGCCAGTGCCCTGAGCCTGTTCCTGGCCGTTCCCGCTTCCGCTTCCGACTTCCAACCCGGCGCGGACGGGGTCGGGGACCCGTACTACCCGACCCTCGGCAACGGCGGGTACAGCGTGTCGCACTACGACATCCGGCTGAAGTACCAGCCCGCCACCGACGAGCTGGAGGGCACCACGACGATCCTGGCCACGGCGACCCAGGACCTCTCCCGGTTCAACCTCGACTTCGCGCTGAAGGTCTCCGAGGTCCGGGTCAACGGGCGGCCCGCGACCTTCGCCACCAGCGGCGATCAGGAACTGGAGATCACCCCTGCCCGGCCGCTGGCCAAGGGCTCCCAGGCCACCGTGGTGGTGCGGTACAAGGATGTGCCGTCCACCGTGGAGAAGTACGGCGGCTACACCGCCTGGCGCCGCACCCCGGACGGTGCGGTGGTGGCCGGCGAGCCCGTGTCGGCCGGCTGGTGGTTCCCGAGCAATGATCACCCGAGCGACAAGGCGACCTTCGACGTCTCGGTGCTGGTGCCGGACGGCAACCAGGTGATCAGCAACGGCGTGCTGACCGGCACCAGCTCGCAGGCGGGCTGGACCCGGTACAGCTGGCGGGAGAACAAGCCGCAGGCGACCTATCTGGCCACGCTGGCGATCGGCAGGTTCGACGTCACCCGGGACACCACGGCGAGCGGGCTGCCGGTCTACAACGCGTACAGCAAGGATCTGGGTGACAACGCCGCCGCGGCGCGGGCGAGTATCGAGCGCACCGGCGAGTTGGTGGACTGGCTGAGCGGCTACTTCGGCGAGTACCCGTTCAGCTCCGTCGGCGGCTACGTCGCCAACACCCCGTCCAGTGGCGCCCTGGAGACCCAGACCCG
>NZ_JBIVVI010000620.1:0-5434 GCF_044757675.1 Kitasatospora sp. NPDC091257 | reverse complement strand
GGAGCTTCGATGCGTACGTGACGGATCGACTCCCGCCTCTCACCCCGTTATGACCTGCGGACTCATGCCCTAACCGGGACTTTGCAACAGCCCTGGAAGAACATCGAAGGCACCCGCGCCAAGCTGAAACGCCTGGTCAAACTCGATGTCCTCATCGAAGTCGACACCGGCAGCTTTACCAAGAAGCAGTAGCCGACCAAGCCCCGCGACCAGCAGCCCTGTCCTGCTTTACTTCGAAACGGACATCAACTCTCGAACCGCCCTCTGAGGATGGCCGGGACCCCCCATATCGCTACCATCGTCGATGATTCCGCCCGTAGCCAGGCGAATCCGAGGCCATGTTCAGGCAGCATGGACTCCCGTATGGGCAAAACCCACCAATGTCGCTCACGCCCCCACCAGCGGGCAGCACTATCGCCCTAACGAGGCCTCATATAAGATCAACTGCCAGACCTGGCAGGCTTAACACTGGAGCTACAACCGGGTGACGCAAAATGCGGATCAGGCACCATCGGGAGCCCGCTCATCCAGTCCGCGGTGCACACGGCGACGTGGCCCAGCCACCTGCAGGCGAGAGATGTATGCTCCAGAGCCACCTGCCGGTGCCACTTCTTTTGACAAGGAGAGATAATGAGTAATTTCGTCATCATTACGAATGACACTATCGCCGTAACCATTCCCACGGCAATCATCCCCGCTATCGTTTCCCCAGTGCCAATCATTGGCTCGAGTGCGAATTTGTCAGTCGACAATCTTCGCGCCTGCCTAATGGGTGACGAGCTTCCACTGTCAATCTCCACCCCCCTTAATTACACTACTCCCTCTCATTCCGTAGCAGGCATGGGCAAACTAAGCCTCGAACTGCCCCCTGCAAACACAACGGCGAAGACAAAAAATGGAAATAAATCCCTACTCCTCAAGGGATCCTCTTTTACTGCAAAATTCCAGGTCACCACCCCGGCGACGATGCCACCTCCTGCCAGTACCCCGGATCCGGAGTTGGTTAAGGTCGGGACTGCCACCTTCGCCACCAAGAACACCAAGTTCTTGGCAAGTTGACCGATCTCGATCAGAGCGTGTCTGCGGTCTCCCGCCGCGAGGGGCCGGTGGTCGGCCGCCGGCGCAATGCTGCCCGGTGCCCGTGTAGCCTAGCCGCATCACCGCCCTCGGCCGACCACCGGCCGCCCCGTGGCCAAGCCCCCTGAGGAACAGCGGCTCGACATCACCATTGGCAAGCAGTCCGCCCGCCTCTGGAAGGGCGCCACCCACTGCCACTCGCAGCGGGATTCACTGGCGCTTCCTAAAGCGATCACCAGAGCCTGGAACATGTGACGTACCTCGCAGTCCAACCGTGGACATACCGAAACGACGACGGTCACCACTCGGTCGGCGCAGCTCTGGTGGCGCGCTGTGGCGGGATGGGCTGGCCTTGACCTTGGCGTCGGCTAGGCGCCCCTAACCAGACCTGCGAGGAGCAGTCATGCTCAATGGATTCAAGAACTTTTTGACGCGCGGTGATGTCGTTTTTGTGGCCATCGGGTTGATCGTTGCATTAGCGTTCAGCACACTGATCAAGGCGTTCACGGACAACGTGATAACGCCGATCATCACTCGGACTCAGGGCGGCCATTCGGCCGGACTCGGCTGGCAGTTGGGTGATCCGGGTAACACCTCGACGTACCTCAACATCGGGCAGTTCATCTCCGCCCTGATCTATTTCGTGATCTTCATGGCGGTGGTCTACTTCCTGATTTTTGTCCCGTACAAGCTGGTCCAGGCCCGCCGGGGAATCAGCGTCTTCGGTCCCCCGAAACCCGCGAAGACCTGCCCGGCCTGCGCCTCCGACGATATCCCGCGGAGTGCCACCAAGTGCCGCTACTGCGGCACCAACCAGCCCATCCCGCCGGTCGGCGGTCTGTAAGAGGGCATTTGGTGAGAGTGGTTTGCCCTTTATGTTCTAGTAAGTTCCTCGCCAGGTTGGTGTGGTCTCGTCCGTTATGCGCTTGGTGAGGTTGTCGATCGAGGCAATGTGGATCATGGCTTCGGAGCTGGCCGGGAGGGTCTCGTAGTCGCGGGCGAGGCGGCGGCGTTGCATGATCCACCCCAAGCTTCGTTCGACCACCCATCGCCTTTTCGCCCCGTGAAATCCAGGGACGTCGGACTTCCGGTGGACGACCTCGACGTCGACTCCGAGGCTTGCGCCGTGCTCGATCATTGCGTTCTTGAAGCCAGTGTCGACCCAGCTCTTGGAGATGCTCGGGTAAGGGCTTGCAGATAATTAACACGCTGATTTTGTGGCGGAGTTGGGCTCACGTCCTTGTGTGACGACGCGGGCGTGGATGGCGGCCAGGGCGGTGGGCGGGGATGGTGCGGGCGGGATCTCGGCCCCGTGCCGGTCGAGTAGCTGCCTGATCTTGTGGAAGGTGCGGTGCACCGCGCTCCGGCTGCTGCCGAACAGCACGGCGAGGGGTTCTGCGGGCAGGCCGAGCCGCAGGTGGAGGACGGTAGCCAGGACCTGCTCGGGAAAGGGCAGCCGGGGCGGGCGGCCCATCCCGGCGCCGGGTTGTGCTTCGTGCAGAGCGGCCAGGCTGGCGGTGAGGACGTCCAGGTCGTGCTGGGACATGCCGGTCAGGGTGGGATCGGACAGCGTGGCCTGGTCCCAGGCGACGCCGGGAACATGCTCCTTGGCAGGGGACACGCCCACCAGCGCAGGGTGGAGGACGTAGTTCCAGTCGCCGTGGAAGGCGTGCCGGGTAAGCGGCAGCGCGGCCATGTCCGCGTCGCCGATCTTGACGCCGGTCGGGTAGCTGCCGGTGTCGAGTTCGGCGTGGACGCGCAGTCCGCTGCGGCTGGTGGTGGCGGCGATGGTCTGCACGATGACCTCGCGGCTGGTCAGTGGGCGGCCTCGCCAGTTCATGGTGATGTGGGAGAACAACCTGTGCTCGATCTTGTTCCACTTCGAGGTGCCCGGCCAATGCCGTTGCTTGACTCAGTGAACTATCATAGGGTTCAGGGTGATGGTCTTCGCTGGGACACGTCGGGTCGGTCGACGTGGTTGACCTGCCTTGCGGATTGAGTAGCGGCCGTCGGCGCGTTTCAGGAGCCGGTCGGCTTCCCTGAGCCGCCTGGGGCCGCTGTCGAGCTTGCGGCGGACTTTCGCTGCCATGTTCGCCAGGAACTGCTTCATCCTGGCCGGGGTGTGCTGGCTCTGCCGGACCACGCTGCGCCGGACGTGCTTGAGGATCTTGAGGAAGGAGATCCGGTCGGGGTCGAACCGGCCGCGGTCGGCGACGCGCATGACGATCCGAGTCAGGCAGTGATGGATGATCAAGTGCGCCCACGCCTCCTGGCGTGCCAGTTCCGGGTCGGCGGAGCGCAGGATCGCCAGACCACCGCGCTGGAACGTCTTGATCTGCCGATAGGTGGTCTCCGCTTCCCAGCGCTCGTGATACAAGGCCGCCAACTCCGCGGCGGGGAAGGCGTCAGGGTCCATCAGATCGGTCAGCAGGCGGATGACCTCGCCGCCGTCGACCTGGTACTCGATGACGCGCACCAACACCCCGCCGGGGTGGTTCCCCTTCTGTCCGGCCAGGTTCATCCGCGCCAGGTAGGTGCCGTCCGGCAGGTGCTCGACCGGGCGGCGGGCCACGCTTGAGCGGGCCCGCAGGAGCAGGTGAGCCCCGGCCCGCGCGTAGGCCTTCCACAGCTCGACGCCTGGGAAGCCGCGACCCATGATGACGAGCATCCCCGCCGCACTGCCAGCCATCGCCACCGCCAACTCCCGTTCCCCGCCGCTGAATGCGCCCACCCGGACGTCCACCGACGCGTGCGTCGCGGCCTCCGTCAAGGTCACCACCCGCACCTGCGGGAACCCGGCCGGGTTACCTCGCACGTCCAGGAGCCCGCCCAGCTCGGCCCGGTTGGCAGGTGTGTCCGGCGCATCCAGCACGAACCCGTCCACCGCCGCGACCCGCATCCCACGGTAGAACGCACCCGAAAGCCCCAGCGGCGCCGCCGGCCCGGCCAGCTTCCGGAACACCGCCTCCAGCGCCGCCTCGCCCAGCCGCCGCCGAGCCCGCGTGAACGAGGACTTGTTCGGGATCGCCTCGTGCATATCCGGCCATGCACCCACCAGGTTCTCCGCGACATCGTCGTAGGAGTCCTGATGGAACAGCGCCAACGCGAGCACGTAGTGACCATGAACCGGGACGGCAGCGCCCCCGGACGCCGGTCCCGCCGACGGCACTCCGCCAGCGCCTGGTCCACCAACCCCGGCAGCACCCACTCGGTCAGGACACCAAGCCGTACCTCGTCGGACAAGCCACTCCACGGATGCACAACCGGACCAACGACCCCGCCCCGACACCGTCACCCGTTCCGCGGCAGTTGTTCTCGAATTCAAGCAACGGCATTGGGTGCCCGGCGGCAGGTGGCACACGGTGATGGTCAGCCCGGTTTCGGCGGCCAAGGCGGCGAGCTCGATCTTCCAGGCCCGGGTGCGGTGGCCGTTGGAGCCCCCGGCGTCCGCGGTGATCAGCAAGCGGGTGGCCTGCGGGCAGGTGTCCTTGCCCTGGCCGTGCCACCATCGGCGGATCGGGGCCACCGCGAAGGCGGCGGTGTCGTGGTCGCAGCCGACGTTGACCCAGCCGGCGTTCGCCGCGAGGTCGTAGATCCCGTACGGGACGGCCTTGCCCAGCTCGGGATCGGCGAAGTCGTGGACGCTGACCCGCACCGGCTCGCCGGTGGGCTGCCACTCGCGGCCGCTGTTCTTGAACTCGCCGACCAGTTCCTTCTTCTTGGTGTCCACACTGATCACCGGTTGGCCCGCGTCCCGGTGCTCGCGGACCTGTTCGTTGAGGTGGCGGAACTGCGCGTCGCGGTCTGGGTGTTGGGTGCCTTCAAGGGTCTTGGTGTTGGCCTGGAGGCTGAAGCCTTCCTCGCGGAGCAGGTCGGCGACCGTGTCGGCCGAGATCCGGTGGCCCTGTCTGGTCAGCTCCGAGGTCAGGCGGCGGGTGGACTTCGTCGTCCACCGCAACGGCGACATCGGATCACCGCGTACATCGGGCTCGACCAACGCCAGCAGCACCGACCGCAGCCCGGAGTCGAGTTCGACCAGTCGCTTGCGCCCTCCGCCCGGCCGGCGCACCCGCCCCAACGGGGCCTGGCCCGACTCCAGCTCGGTCACGCCCTTGGACACGGTCGCCTCGCTGACGCCCGCCGCGCGGGCGACGGCCCGGATCCCGTCGTGTCCCAGCACCCGGGCCTCGGCTCCTATCGTCAGACGGCGCTGCCGCTCGTCCAGATGCGGCAGCAATGCCTCAAACTTGGATGCGAGTTAACTAAGGCCTGTCTGATAATTGATCTTGTGGCAGGTCGAGGCGAGTTGACGGACGTGGTGTGGGAGCGGATAGAGCCCCTGCTGCCGCAGGTGGAC
>NZ_JBIVVI010000619.1:0-5441 GCF_044757675.1 Kitasatospora sp. NPDC091257 | reverse complement strand
TTGTCGACCTCCGGGACCCCGCCCGTCCCCCGGTAGACGTCGCGGTACAGCCCGCTCAGGTAGGCCAGGTGCTTCTCGTCCTCGGCCGGGTCCGTCCAGTACGTCTGGTACTGCAGCTTCATGATCGAGTCACGCTGCGGGACGGCCGTCTCCTCGGGACGGCGGGTGTTGATCCGGCAACCGTAGGAGTCGATCTGGACCAGCGTGTTCGAGAGGTCCGCCCCCTCGACGTCGCGCACCAGCCAGTCCCGGAAGGCGGCGATCTGCTCCGGTGCGAACGGCTCCCGGTGGTAGGCCGACTTGTACTTGCCGCGCTGGTTGTCGCCCGAGGGGTTGAGCGTCATGGTCGCCTGGAACCAGGGCATCCGGCGCCGCTTGTCCGGGTAGGGCAGGAACAGCCCGCCGGCCGCCCGGGTCTGCACCGTCGATCGCGTCGTCATCCCCCGTTCGACCGCCGCCACGAACGCGTCGAGCGGGCCCGGGTCCTCGCCGTCCCACTGGCTGAACAGGACGACGTTCCCGTTGGAGTGGTGGGTGAGCTTGAGGATCGCGAACAGCCCCTGGTACACCGGCTCCTGCGGGCCGCTGTGCTCGGCCATGAAGGCGCCGAAGTTGGCCACCAGGGTCTCGAAGTCCTCGGGCCGGTCGAGCAGTTCGGCCCAGGGCCAGGCCACGCTGCTCAGCCAGACCCGGGGCGGCGGCTGGGGTGCGTCCGAGGCGAAGTGGTACCGCAGCACCACCCCGAAGTTCCCGCCCCCGCCGCCGGTGTGGGCCCAGAAGAGGTCCTGCTCGGGCGAGCCCTGCGCGTCCTCGCGGTGCGCCTGCGTCACCACCGCGCGGCCGCCCCGGACGGTGACCACGTCGACCTGGACGAGGTGGTCCACGGTGAGCCCGTGCCGTCGGGAGAGCAGGCCGTACCCGCCGCCGCAGACGTGCCCGCCCGCGCCGACCGAGTAGCAGGACCCGGCGGGCAGGGCGACGGCGTACTCGCGGAACAGCGTGGTGCAGACGTCCCAGTTGGTCGCGCCGCCCTCGACGCCGTACGTGGGCCGGCCGAACTTGTCGGTCGAGGCGGCGACGCCGCGCATCGTGCTGAGGTCGAGGATGACGCCCCCGTCGTTGTCGACGAAGCCCTCGTAGCAGTGCCCGCCGCCGCGGACCGTCGGCCGTAGCCCGGCGTCCAGCGCGCGGTTCAGCTCGGCGACCGCGTCCGCCTCGTCGCCCACCAGCCGGATGTACGCGGGGGTGCTGCTCCACCGCTGGTTGAAGCCCTGGGCGAGGGTCCGGTACCGGGGATCGCCCGGCAGCACCGACCGTCCCTGCGGCAGCTCCCGGTGCGCGCCCCCGGCCGCCGCCGCGCCTGCCGCCGCGCCCGTGGAACCGACGGTGATCCCGGCGGCCGCCGCGCCGGCACCGCCCAGGAAACCCCGTCGGGAGAATTCGTCCTGCATGGCCCGCCCTCACTTTCCCGAGTTCGAGAGAAGCCGGCGGCCCGCACGCTAACACGGATACCCGGGCGCGGGAATTGGTTATTGAATAGTGTGACAGTACGTCATTTTTCGTGACCCTTACCGGCCGTGACCTTCACCGTCGCACCGGAACGCGATTGTCAGTGGCATGGGCTACGGTCACCGACGACTCGCAGGAATCCGCTCCACCGGAGGTTCGATGACGATCCACTGCCGCATTCCCCGGGCCTTCCGGGCGCTCCGGGAAATCGCCCGTAAAGCACGATCGTGGTGGCCGGCAGCACCGCCGACCACCACGACCGTCAACTCCTCCCCCGGGTCACCGGGGGCCGTTCCGTCAGACCGCCGGGAAGATCTCCGCGTCCGGCTTCAGCAGCTGGCCGGCGGCCGGCGCGGTGCCGTCCACCAGGTAGCGGGTGACCAGCTGGTTCAGCGCCTGGCTGCGGCCCACGGCGCAGTGCTCGATCGAGTCGACGCTGACCAGCACCGCGTTGCTCAGCTCCTGCTGCATCCGCTGGGCGAACTTGTACTGGGTGGCCGGGTCGTAGAGGTTGCCGATCACCATCACGGTGTTGGAGGTCTTCTTGTTCCACGGGCCGGAGAAGCGCTCGGCGTCCCGGGCCGGGGCCGGCCAGCTCGCGCACGCCGGCGCGTCGAAGGCCTGGTAGCGACCGAAGGTCGGCATGTCCTTCTCCCAGGCCTTGGCCGCGTTCGCGAACACCCGGTCGTTGGAGGGGTACGGCTTGTCCTGGCAGTTGACGGCCAGGTAGGAGTCGTCCGCGGTGTACTCGGAGTCGACCGGGGCCTCCCGCAGGGCCGCCCGCGGGACGTCCACCGAGAGCAGGTTGGCGTCCTCGTCCGAGACGTTCGCCTGCGGGGCCAGCAGGGCGGTCGCGGCCGGCTTCTGGAAGACCTGGTAGGTCGCCTGGAGCGACTTGGCCAGCGGGGCCAGCTTGGCCTGCGAGTACAGGGCGCTGGCCACCTCCCCGGTGAAGGTGCTCAGGGTCACCTTGGAGCCGTTCGGCAGCGTGATCGGGCTGGTCCGCAGGTGGTCGCGGAGCTGGTCGAACTTGGCCCGGGTGTCGCCATCGCCGAAGGCGCAGCGCGGAGCGCCGGCGGCCTGGCAGCGCTTGAGGAACTCGTCCAGGGCGATCTCGAAGCCGTTCGCCCGCTGGCGGTCGTACTCCAGGCCGTTGTGCAGGCGCAGGTCCGGGTCGACGTTGCCGTCGACGATGATCGCGCGGACCTTGTTCGGGTACATGTTGGCGTACGTCGAACCGATCAGGGTGCCGTAGGAGAACCCGGCGAAGGTGAGCTGGGAGTCACCGACGGCGCGGCGCATCCGGTCCAGGTCGCGCACCACATTGATGGTCGACATGTGCTCGATCAGGGGGCCGGCGTTCTTGCTGCAGGCGTCGGTGTAGTCCTGGTCCGCGTCGAGCGTCTCGTTGATCTCGGCCTTGGTGACCGGCACGCCGACCATGCGGTTGGTGACCGCGTCGGCGTCCTCCTGGGTCTTGAAGCACTTGAGCGGGTTGCTCCGGGCCACACCGCGCGGGTCGAAGCCGACCAGGTCGAACTTCGACTGCACCTCGGTACCGAAGCGGGCGGTCGTCGCCCACAGGTAACCACTGCCGCCCGGGCCGCCGGGGTTGAGGAACAGCGAGCCGATCCGCTTCGACGGGTCGCTCGCCCGCCGCCGCATCATGGCGATGCCGACCTTCTCACCCTTCGGGTTGTCGTAGTCCAGCGGCACGGGGTAAACGGCGCAGTCGTAGATGCCGGGGTCCGGCTTGGTCGGGTCGGGGTTGCACGGCGTCCAGGCGACAGGGTCGACCTTCGCCTCGGCCAGACCCGGGGCCTGGTCGATGGGCGCCGCCGACGCGGCGACGGCGGTGCCGGTGACAAGTGCGAGAGCGCAGGTGACCGCTCCGGCCAGCGTGGATATGCGGGACAAGGAACCTCCTCCGTACTGAAAGGGCGGCCCCAGCCTGTCAGCCGGAGATCTCCGTGGGAAGACCTTAGAGCGGCGTAAATCATCCATCCGACACGGAACGCCTCGCGAAATATTCTGTGAATGAACCAACTTGACGGTTGATTGACCTGATGCCTTGTCACTCGAAGTCGTCGGTCGGCCCGGGTTCGGCGGGGCCGAACAGAGAGGCTCGGATACCCCGGGCGACCACCCCCCTCGGAGCGCCGCTATTGTGCGACCGGCCGCGACGGGCCCTCCGGGATCCACGCCCTGCGGAACCCTCCGCACTGCACGTCCTCGTTGAGCCTGCGGACCAGGACGACGACAAGCCGCACGACACCCTCCCCAGAGACTTCTTGCAGCGCAAGAAGCTGAGGTCGAGTGTGGTTCTCTTGCAGTGCAAGACTCGTCAAGGCCCGGGCCGCACAGCCCCGGTGGAGCCCATTGGGGTGAAGGAGGAACCGATGCCGACCCGGCGCACCCGCCCACGGACGGGGCTGACCCGCGAGAAGGTCATCGACGCCGCACTCGCCTACGTGGACGAGCACGGCCTCGCCGCGCTCTCCAACCGCAAGCTCGGTGCGGCGCTCGGCGTCGAGGGGATGACGCTCTACTACTACGTCCCCAGCAGGACCGCCCTGCTCGACGGCATGGTGGAGCGCCTGCTGGAGCTGTCGGCGGGAAGCCTGTTCGGCGAGCCCGACGGCCCGTGGACGGAGGCGGTCCGGGACTTCGCCGTCGAACTGCGCCGACTGCTGCTCGACCATCCGGCCATACTCACCGTGCTGGCCACCCGCCCGGTCGCCACGCCGGTCGCCCTCGCCCTGCTGGAGCGCGGCATCGCCGTGCTCCACGAGGACGGCGTCCCACTCGGAGACGCGCTCGACGTGCTCAACTCCGTCGTCCGGTGGACCATCGGGCACACGCTGGGCGAGGCCGGCGAGACGCCCCACCACGAGTGCACCGAACCCCGGCCCGAACAGTTCGCCGCCCTGGACCAGAAGGTCTACCCCCACCTCGCGCAGGCCTTCGCCACCGGCGAGGGACTCGACTCCGAGCAGTGCTTCCACCGCACGCTGCGCATCCTGCTCGCCGGCTACGCCTGCGAGCTGAGGCACCCGCACGGACCCGATTCCTGATCGGGCGACGGACCGCCGGACACGCCCCCGACAGCCCCGCCCTGTCCGCCCTGTCCGCCCGGCTCGCCCGGCTGACGCGGGCCGGGCGGACAGGGCGAGTCGCACGAGCCGGGCCGGGTCGCGTCGACGAGGCGCGGCGAGGGCCGGCGAGGCTCAGCTCGCGACCGCTCCCCGCAGGGCGGCTGCCACCAGTCCCTGGATCGCGTCCGCCCCGGGCTCGCCGCCGCCCACCAGGTGCTCGAAGACCAGGCCGTCGACGCAGGCCAGCAGCACGGCCGTCCGCCCGTCGGGGTCGGCCACGCCCTGAGCGGCGAGGAAGTCACGGACGGCGGCGCGCCCGGCGTTCTCCCGCGGGACGAGGATCTCGCGCAGCTCGGGATCGCGGACGCTCTCCACCGCGCAGGCGTACCGGGCGAGCGAGCGCCGCCGCCCGTCCCCGGACAGGCGGCGCCGCGCCAACTCCGCGATCCCGTCGGACAACTCCGCCGCCGAACGGACCGGCACCTGCTCCCCCATGGCGTGCAGTTCGCCCTGATCCAGCTCCACCAGCCGTCGCACCAGCGCGGTGAGCAGGGCCTGCCGGGTCCGCAGGTAGGCCGAGGTGGTCCCGAGCGGCAGCCCGGCCGCCGCGTCGACCGCCCGGTGGGTCAGTCCGCGCACGCCGAGGTCCGCCAGCACGCCGATCGCGGCGTCCGCCAGTACCGTGCGCCGGTCCGGCCGCCCCGCATCGTCCCGCTTCTGGTCCTCGTTTCGCCGCATCCCTCCTTTCTACCGGGGCCGGGGCACCTGCCACGCACCGCCTCGGTCCGGGCCGGCCGTCAACCACCGGCCTCCGGCCACCAACCGCCGACCGCCGGC
>NZ_JBIVVI010000618.1:0-5445 GCF_044757675.1 Kitasatospora sp. NPDC091257 | reverse complement strand
CCCTGTCCCTCCCCGTGCCGCTGCCCGGCGGCCTGCTGCTGCGCGAGTCCCGGCCGGAGGACCTGGAGCAGCTCGGCGCGCTGCTCGCCGAGCGCGGCGACCCGGCGGACGCACTCGACCACCGTCTGGTGGTCGAGGACCCGGACGCCGGCTGGTCGGCCAGCGCGGTGGTGGTCGACGGCGACCGGGTCGTCTCCACGGCCACCCTGCTGGACGAGGAGCTGCGCCTCGGCGACGTCCGGCTGCCCGCCGGGCAGGTCGAACTGGTCGCCACCGACGAGGAGTACGAGGGCCGCGGCCTGGTCCGGGCCCTGATGCAGTGGGCGCACGCGCGCTCCGCCGCCCGCGGGCACGTGGTCCAGGCGATGATCGGAATCCCGTACTTCTACCGGCTGTTCGGCTACGAGTACGCCATCGACATCCCGGTCTCGCGGCCGCTGCGCTCCACCCCACCCACCGAGGACGGCGCGCCCGCGCTGCGCACCGCCCGGGCCACCGACCTGCCCGCCCTGGCCGCGCTCCAGGAGCAGGCGCAGCGCGGCTTCGACCTCGCGATGGGCCACGCCCCCGCCCGCTGGCGCTGGCTGCTGGCGCACGACGCGAGCACGCTGCGGGTGGTCGAGCGCGCGGGCGAGGTGGTGGCGGTGGGCCGCACCACCCCCGTGGACGACGGCGAGTTCCACCTCGCCGAGGCGGCTGCCGCGGACGAGCGGGCGGCGCGCGAACTGCTGGCCGGTGTAGTGGCGTTGGCGCCCGAGGCGCGGCTCCGCGTGGTGCACCGGCCGGGCACCCTGCCGGCCACCGTCTGGCATGACCTGCTGGACCTCGCGCCGCGCCCCGAGGCGGAGCAGTACTACGTCCGCATCCCCGACCCGGCCGTGCTGCTCGACCGGCTGCGACCCCTGCTCCACCAGCGCCTCACCGCCGCCGGCCTGGACCGCGCCGACGGCGAACTGCTGCTCACCACCTACCGCGCCCACTACCGGATCCCGGTCGGCGCGCAGGGGCCGGGCAAGGTGGTCACGGGCGGCACGCTGCAGCACCTCGGCGCGTCCGGCGGCGTGGGCGTGGCGCCGGACGCGCTGGCGGCGCTGCTCTTCGGGCCCTACGGGATCGAAGGGTTGAGCCGCATCCGGCCGGACGTGTACGGGCGCGGGGACGAGGAACTGCACCGGGCGCTGTTCCCGCCGCTGACGGCCGACCTGCTGACGTACTACCTGCCCTGACGTCCGTCCCGCTGCGCCCCTCACGGGGACCTCGGCCGCTTCCCCTTTCGAGGCCCGGCGGCCGGGGCACGGGGTGCGCGGCGTGAACGAAGTGATCTTCCGGGCGAAGGACCTGATCCGCCCCGCCGGCATCGCCGCCCCGGTCCTCGCCCTCGTGCTCGAAACCGCCTTCGGCCTGTTCGCGCTCGCCGACCTCGGCACGGTGCTGCTGGTCGCGATGACCCTGGCGCTCGTCCTCCCGTTCCTCCTCGTGGCCCTGCGCGCGTGGACCGGGGTCGGCACCGACAAGTACCACTCGACGACGGAGTTCCTGGCGAACACCCGGCAGGTCATGGACCGGTGGGAACGGAACACCGCCCCGGACCGTCGCGTCGGGCCGCGGCCGCGGCTCTGGGACGTGCTGTCGATCCCGGTGATCGGTTCGGCCCTCGGCGCCGCTTTCGTCGCCGTCGTCCTGACGCAACTGCGGTAGCCCGACGGCCGTCGGAACACGAGGGTCACGAGGGTCACGAGGTCGGCTCCGGCTCCTGGGTGGGAGCCGGAGCCGATGCGCATTCGCCGCGACCGACGCGCCGTCGGCGCGGGTAGGCGCGCCGGTCAGTCCGGCACGGGCAGGCACTCGGCGAGCAGGCCGACGACGTCGCGCCACGCCCGCCGGGCGTGCTGCGGGTGGTGCGCGACGCCGGGGAGCACGGTGTGACCGACCGTCGGATGGTGGAAGGCGTGCTGGGCGCCGCCGTAGACCACGAGGCGCCAGTCGACGCCCGCCGCCTGCATCTCGGCGGTGAAGGCCTCCCTCCGCTCGGCGGGCATGATCGGGTCCTCCGAGCCGACCCCGGCCCACACCGGGCACCGGATCCGGGCCGCCTCGCCCGGGCGGCCGGTGGTGAGTCCGTTGACCGTCCCGATCGCCCGCAGGTCGACACCGGCGCGTCCGAGTTCCACCGCGATGGCGCCCCCGGTGCCGTAGCCGATGGCGGCGATCCGGTCCGGGTCGGTCCGCGGTTCGGCGCGCAGCACGTCGAGGGCCGCGTGGCCGATGTCCCGCATCCGGTCGGGGTCGGCGAGCAGCGGCATCACCCGCGCCAGCATCTCCTGCGGGTCGCTGATCCAGCGCCCGCCGTGGAGGTCGAAGGCCAGGGCCACGTAGCCCAGTTCGGCGAGGGCGTCGGCCCGGCGGCGCTGGAAGTCGTTCAGGCCCGGTCCCTCGGGCCCGATCAGCACCCCGGGCCGGCGCCCGGCGCCGGCCGGGAGCGCGAGGTGCCCGATCATCGTCATTCCGTCGGCCGGGTACTCGACCGTGCGTGTGGTGACCGTTGTCATGGAACCGGACAGTACTGGGGTCCGCGCCCCGGCCGGGCCGGACTTCGCCCTCGGCAGAGCGAGCGGCCCGCTGACGGCCGCCGCTGCGCTTCGCGTCGGCCCGGCTCCGCTGCGTGAGGGAGTGGTGCGGTCAGCGTGATCCCCGGGCGAGGAGAAGACATGGCCGAGCGCGAGAACGGCACCGTGAAGTGGTTCAACGACGAGAAGGGCTACGGCTTCATCACCCCGGAGTTGGTGACCCGCCTGATCGGCCGACCGTCAGAATCCAGCCCACGGGCCCCGTCGAGCCCCTCCCAGCGGTCTCCTCGGCCGGTATCGGCTCCCGCCGGTCCCGGCCCGGGCCGATCGTACGAACAGCGACCGGCCCGCGCGCGGGAATCCGGGAGTTCCGCGGCAGCGGCACCGGCGCCCGTCGGCGGCCCGGGCCGAACCGGCGCGGCTCGCCGACCGGTACCAGTCGTCGCTCGACGAGGCGTACCCGCCGGATCCGTCTCCGTGGTCCGAGGAGGAGAAGGAGCTGTTCCGGCAGCAGGCGGCCGCTGCGCTGGAGGCCTTGCGCCGCGACCTGGGCCGCGGTTGGACGGTCGAGGATCCGTCGGGCCCGGTGCACTGACCCCCGGTCCGCCCCGGAGTGGTGCGGACCGGGGGCCGGGAGCGGGAAACATCGGGGCATGGCCAGGACGGCTCTTCAGGCCTGGTTTACGACTTTTGGTCATGGTTTTGGCCGAAGTGGTTAAAGACCCGGCCAAAAATGCGGATGACCCCTTGCCGATAATGTGATCACATGTGCAGGCGCTGTGACGTTTCACGTCGCAGGGGAGGGAACGGTCCGCTTTGCCGAGCGGGCCCGATCAACAGGAGTCGTACCATCAACACCGCCATCCGCAAGGCCGCCCGTGGGGCGATGCCCGTCGCCGTCACCGCCTCCGTGCTCGCCACCGGCCTCACGGCCTGCGGCACCGTCGAGCAGCTGTCCGCCGCGCAGAAGGTCTCGAAGGCCTTCGACAAGGTCCGTGACGGCAAGTCGGCCGGGTTCACCCTCTCCATCGACGCCACCCCCGAGCAGGTCGCCGCGTTCGCCAACTCCGGCGAGCACAAGGGCAACGGGCTCATCGGCTCCGCCCGGGGCCGCAAGGAGGACATGGACGAGAAGACCGCCAAGGCGATCTCCGGCCTCTCCGTCACGGTCGCGGTCTCCGCCGACAAGCCGCTCAAGGACATCGAGGCCTTCAAGAACGCCGGCCAGGCGGGCAAGAACACCGACCTGACGCTCGACAAGTCGGTGCGCGTCTCCTACCTGCTCGCCGACCGCAGCGGCACCGCACTGCTGGAGTACCGCCAGGTCGACGCCACGGGGTACCTGCACGCCGACGCCAAGGGCCTGATGAAGCTGGTCGGCGAGGACCCGTCCACGGTGGACGAGCTCCGCAAGGACCTGCCGGAGGAGATGAAGCCGGTCGGGGACGTGCTGGCCGGCAAGTGGGTGTCCTTCGACCTCCAGTCGCTCGCCGACCGGGCGAAGGAGGGCGACGCCAAGAAGGCCGCGCCGAGCGCCGCCCCCAGTGTCGACCCGGAGCTCGGCAACCAGCTCCTCAACTCGATCAAGGACGTGCTCGGCCGCACCGTCACGTACGAGGACAAGGGCAAGAAGGACGGCACCGAGCACCTCTGGGTGAGCGCCCCGGCCCGCCAGCTGGTGGACGAGATGTACAAGGCCGTCAAGCCGCTGTCCGCCAAGTTCCCCAAGCAGCTGGGCGACTTCCCGGACAAGGCCCCGAGCGACGTGCCGGACCGGAAGATCGGCGTCGACCTCTACCTGAAGAACGGCGCCTTCTCCTCCGCCACCTTCGACCTCGCCCAGCTGGCCGACAAGGTCGAGCCGGGCGTCAACTTCCCGGTGAAGCTCGCGTTCAGCCAGGCCGCCCCGAACGTCCAGGCCCCGGCCGACGCGGTCAAGGTGACCAACGAGCAGCTGATGGACGCGGTGCTCGGCCTGGCCGCCGGGAACGACGAGGAGGGCCTCGACCCCGAGGACTTCGGCGACCTCCCGGCCGCCCCGCCGCTGACCGACGCCCAGCTCAAGGAGCTCGCCGGACTCGGCGTCACGGAGGCCGAGGCGCGCGAACTCAACGACGCGGGCCTGAGCTTCGGGAGCATCAAGCAGCTCGCCCAGGCCACCCCGCCCAAGGCCTGACCTCAACCTCCGACCGGCCGACCGGCCGACCGCGCACCAGCGGTCGGCCGGTCCTGCGTTTCCGGCCGGGCACATGCGCCCGGCCCGCGGTCACCGGCCGGGCGGCGGCGCCGGTGCCGTGCCGGTCGGCAGGTCGGCCGGCTTGCCCTCCTGGTCCACCGGTGTGTCGTCGGGGTAGTGGACGCACCCGCTGCTCGCGGTGACCGCGAGGGTGTGGTCCGCGGGGTCGAAGCGCACGAGGGCCTGCTCGGGGAGGGACCCCGGGCCGGTGGCCGGCGGCGTCAGCATCAGGACGAGGACCTGGCCGGACACGTCGGCCGGAGCGACCGTCCACCCCTGGGCCGTCAGGGCCTGCCCGGGCCGTGATCCCGTCGTCCGGCCGGCGCACGTCGGACGGCTTCACCTCGGGCCCCAGCGCGAGGGCCTCGTAGACGGTCTGCGTCCGGGCGTCCAGATGCCGCGCGACGGCCGCCGGATCCGCCCGTTCTCCGGCACGGGCACGGGCGCCCGCCCGCCCGCCGTCAGGCGTGGGCGGCGGCGCACTCCGGGTGGCCCCAGGAGCCGCCGACCTTGGTGATCTTGTCGCCCTTGGCGTACGGGCGGCTGCACGGGCAGGTGCCGGGGAAGCGGGCGTTCAGGGTGCGCGAGCCGCCGCTCCGCTTGGCGGCGCCGGTACCGGTACCGGTACCGGGACCGGTACCG
>NZ_JBIVVI010000617.1:0-5445 GCF_044757675.1 Kitasatospora sp. NPDC091257 | reverse complement strand
GGGCGCCGGGTCGGCGGCCCGGACCGGCGCCGCTCACGGCACCGCTACGGCACCGGGCGCAGGGTGACCGGGGCCGGGGTGAGGGCGCGCAGGACGAGGTCGATGTGCACCTTGGCGGCGCCCGCGCGGTGCAGGGCGGCGGCGATCGTCCGTAACTCCTCGGGGCCGGTACAGGCGAGGCGCAGTTCGAGGTCGGCCTCGCCGACCAGGGCCAGGCCGCTCTGGACGGCCGGGAACTCCGCCGCGAGGCGGTCGAAGTCGAGCGGGACGGGGCCGTGGCTGATCCGGACGATCGCGTGCAGGGAGCGGGCCGGCTGGGCCCGTACCGCCGGATCCGGACCGTCCGGGACGAGTCGGAGCGGGGCGGTCACCGGCGCTGGAGCCGGGCGGCCGGGGCCGGGGCGGTCGGGGTCGGGGTCGGGGTGAGCGGCGAGGCGGGCGGGGCGGAGACGGGCGGGGCGGTGACGGGCGGGGCGGTGACGGGCGGGGCGGTGACGGGCGGGGCGGTGACGGAGGGGGCGACCAGCCGCGGGTCCAGCACCAGGGTGTCGATCCCGAGCGGGGCGGTGAGGTCACGGAGGGCGGGCTCGCCGAGTTCGGCGTGGGCCTGGTCGGGCCCGAGGAGGGCGACGAGGGCCTCGGGGCTGGAGAATCCGACCGCGCAGCGGCGGCCGTCGCGCAGGCGGAACAGGCGGAGTGCGGTGGTGCTTCCGGTGCCGGAGGCGGTGACCGGAACGTGCCAGACGACGCGGGCCATGCGGATGCTCCCGAGTGGGGTGGTGGTGCCTGCCGGAACTACTGCCTCGACGCTAGGGCGGCCCGGCCCGGGGAGCGCCGGTCCTGACGCGCCGTTGACCGAATGGGGTCGTGCGTTGACGCACTCCTGACGTCCGACTCACCCGAGTGGACCAAACCACTTGTCGAGCGCTCCGCTTGCCGTGCGTGCCGACCCGGACCACCGTGGAGTTCGGCCCCCGGCGCGTCCTTCGCCGCGCCCTGCGTCGAGTCCCCGCTCACGACCGCCCGTCGAGCCCCCGCTCACGGCCGCCGGAGCGTCCCGCCGCGAGCGCCGCGGCGCCCGCCGACCGGACCCGTGCGGGACCGGAACGCGACCGGAAACGGGGGGAGGTGGAGCCGGAGGCCCGTGACGAGATATCTTGACGTCAAGACGTTGGAGACGTGAAGCGGAGTACCGATGACTGACTCGACCATCATCTATACGCACACCGACGAGGCTCCGGCCCTGGCGACCTACTCGTTCCTGCCGGTTGTCCAGGCCTACGCCTCGACCGCGGGTGTGCGCGTGGAGACCCGCGACATCTCCCTGGCCGGGCGGATCATCGCGAGCTTCCCGGAGCGTCTGACCGAGGCGCAGCGGATCGGCGACGCGCTGGCCGAGCTGGGTGAGCTGGCCAAGACCCCGAGCGCCAACATCATCAAGCTGCCGAACATCTCGGCCTCGGTGCCGCAGCTCAAGGCCGCCGTCGCCGAGCTGCAGGCCCAGGGCTACGCCCTGCCGGACTACCCGGACGACCCGCAGACCGACGAGGACAAGGACGTCCGCGCCCGCTACGACAAGGTCAAGGGCAGCGCCGTCAACCCGGTCCTGCGCGAGGGCAACTCGGACCGCCGCGCCCCGCAGTCGGTCAAGAACTACGCCAAGACCCACCCGCACCGCATGGGTGCCTGGACGGCCGACTCGAAGACCAACGTCGCCACCATGGGTGAGAACGACTTCCGGTCCACCGAGAAGTCCGCCGTGATCGCCGCCGACGGTGCGCTGCGCATCGAGCTGCTCGGCGAGGACGGCGCCACCACCGTGCTGCGCGAGAAGGTGCCGGTGCTGGCCGGCGAGGTCGTCGACGCCTCGGTGATGCGGGCCGCCGCCCTGAACGAGTTCCTGGCCGCGCAGGTCGCCCGCGCCAAGGCCGAGGGCGTGCTGTTCTCGGTGCACCTCAAGGCCACCATGATGAAGGTCTCCGACCCGATCATCTTCGGCCACGTGGTCCGCGCCTTCTTCCCGAAGACCTTCGCCAAGTACGGCGAGGTGCTGGTCGCCGCCGGTCTGAACCCGAACAACGGCCTCGGCGGCATCCTGGCCGGCCTCGACAACGTGCCGCACCTGGGCGCCGAGATCAAGGCCTCCTTCGAGGCCGAGCTGGCCGAGGGCCCGGCCCTGGCCATGGTCGACTCCGACAAGGGCATCACCAACCTGCACGTGCCGAGCGACGTCATCGTCGACGCCTCGATGCCGGCCATGATCCGCACCTCCGGCCACATGTGGGGCCCGGACGGCAAGGAGGCCGACACCCTCGCCGTGCTGCCGGACAGCAGCTACTCCGGCGTGTACCAGGCCGTCCTCGACGACTGCCGCGCCCACGGCGCCCTGGACCCGGCGACCATCGGCTCGGTGCCGAACGTCGGCCTGATGGCCCAGAAGGCCGAGGAGTACGGCTCGCACGACAAGACCTTCGAGATCGCCGCCGCGGGCACCGTCCGCCTCGTCGACGCCGAGGGCAACGTGGTGCTGGAGCAGGCCGTCCAGCCGGGCGACATCTTCCGCGCCTGCCAGACCAAGGACCTGCCGATCCAGGACTGGGTCAAGCTGGCCGTCACCCGCGCCCGCGCCACCGGCGTCCCGGCGGTGTTCTGGCTGGACGAGAACCGCGCCCACGACGCGGTGCTGATCGAGAAGGTCAAGCAGTACCTGCCGGAGCACGACACCACCGGCCTGCAGATCGAGATCAAGTCCCCGGTCGAGGCCACCACGTTCTCGCTGGAGCGCATCCGCCGCGGCGAGGACACCATCTCGGTGACCGGCAACGTGCTGCGCGACTACCTGACCGACCTGTTCCCGATCCTGGAGCTGGGCACCAGCGCCAAGATGCTGTCGGTCGTCCCGCTGATGGCGGGCGGTGGCCTCTTCGAGACCGGCGCCGGCGGCTCCGCCCCGAAGCACGTCCAGCAGCTGGTCAAGGAGAACTACCTGCGCTGGGACAGCCTGGGCGAGTTCTTCGCGCTGGCCGCCAGCTTCGAGCACCTGGCCACCACCACCGACAACGCCCGCGCCCAGGTGCTGGCCGACACCCTGGACCGCGCCACTGGCACCTTCCTCAACGAGGACAAGTCGCCGAGCCGCCGCCTCGGTGGCATCGACAACCGCGGCAGCCACTTCTACCTGGCCATGTACTGGGCCCAGGAGCTGGCCGGGCAGACCGCCGACGCCGAGCTGGCCGAGGCCTTCGCCGGCCTGGCCGCGACGCTGACCGAGCAGGAGTCGGCCATCGTGGACGAGCTGATCGCCGTCCAGGGCTCGCCGGTCGACCTCGGCGGCTACTACCAGCCGGACGCGGCCAAGGCCGCGGCCGTGATGCGCCCGTCCAAGACCTTCAACGAGGCGCTCGCCAACCTCGGCTGAACCCGGCCGAGCTGAGCTGACGAGAGGCCCCGGGTCCGCATCGGACCCGGGGCCTCTCGGCGTTCACGCCCGGATCGCCGGATCGCCGGATCGCCGGATCGCCGGACCGTCAGACCGTCGGTTCGGCGTTCACGCCCGGACTGCGGTTCAGGCCCGGCCGAGCAGGGCGAGGGCGGTGCCGACGGCCTCGCGCAGCAGGAGGTACGGGCCGTGGGCCAGCGGGCCGTCCGCGCCGAGCACGGCGGCGGTGGCGCCCGCCCGGCGGGCGGCCAGCGCGGAGCGGACGGTGTGGAAGCCGTTGGTGACCACCGTGCAGCGGTAGCCGGGGCGCTCGGCGGCCATCAGGGCGGCGCTGAACCGCAGGTTCTCGGCGGTGTTCACGGCCCGCTCCTCGCGTCGGATCCGTTCCGCCGGGACGCCCCGGGCGGTCAGGTAGCGGGCCATCGCGGCGGCCTCGGTGCACTCCTCGTGCGGGCCCTTCCCGCCGGTCACCAGGACCAGCGGGGCGTACCCGGCGGCCTCCTCGGCGGCGAAACGTTCCAGCGCGGCGTCCAGCCGGGCCGCCAGCGGGGGACCGGGCTCGCAGCCGTCCAGCGCGGCGCCCAGGACCACCAGGTAGTCGGAGCCGGCCGGCGCGGGCCGACGGCGCTGGTACAGCGCCACGCCGAGGAAGCCGAGCGGCCAGAGCAGGACGGACCCGCAGAGCAGGACGGCGACGAACAGCAGGACGTGCATATCCGTTCGAACGCCCGCGACGGAACGACCGTTCCGGGGCCCGGCGGAACCCCTGTCCCGCGGCCGTTCCGGCCTCCCGTGGGCCGCTGCTCCGCGGGCGGCCGGAAACGGCGGAACCCCCGTTCCGGAGGTGGAACGGGGGTTCCCGGGAACAGGGGTTCCGCGGCGGGCTCAGCCGACGTCGGCCGCCGGGGCGGCGCCGGTGACCGGGGCGGCCGGGGCCGTGCCCGGGCGCCGGTCACGCTTGTGCAAGGAGGCCAGGTAGGCGTTGTACGCCTCCAGCTCGGCGTCGCCGGTGCGCTCCTCGGAGCGGTCGCGGCGGCGGGCCTGCCGCTGCTCGGAGCCCATCCACTGGTAGACCAGCGCGATCAGCACGATCGCGGTCGGGATCTCGCCGAACGCCCAGGTGATGCCGCCGGCCAGCTTCTGGTCCTCCAGCAGGTTCGTCCCCGGTGGCGCGCCCTCCACGGTGAAGGTGGTGACCAGCGGGTGGGCGGCCATCATCACCGCCACGCCGAAGAAGGCGTGGAACGGCATCCCCATGAACAGCTCGATGATCCGCATCACGTGGCCGGGGCGGTGCGGGCCCGGGTCCACGCCCATGATCGGCCAGAAGAACGCCAGACCGGTGAGCAGGAAGTGCACCATCATGAAGATGTGCCCGAGGCGGTACTGCATCAGGAAGTCGAACAACGGGGTGAAGTAGACCCCGTACAGGCTCGCGATGAACATCGGGATGGTGAACGCCGGGTGCGAGACGATCCGGACGTACCGGCTGTGCAGCAGCGCCACCAGCAGCTCGCGCGGCCCGCGCGGACGGCCCTTGCCGGTCGGGCGCAGCGCCCGCAGCGCCAGCGTGATCGGGGCGCCGAGCAGCAGCAGGATCGGCGTCAGCATGGAGAGCACCATGTGCTGGATCATGTGCGCGCTGAACAGCACCATGCCGTAGTCGTTCAGCCCGGTGCAGGTGACCAGCAGCAGGCTGGCGACACCCGCCACCCAGCCCACCATCCGGCCGATCGGCCAGCGGTCGCCGCGCCGGTACAGCCGCACCACGCCCGCCGCGTACAGCCCGAGGAGGACCAGGCCGCCGAGCAGGAACACCCAGTCCGGCGACCAGGTCCAGACGTTGGACAAGGTGAACGGGCCTAGTCGGGTCATCCCGCCGTGGTGGTGCATGCCTGACATTCCGTCGCCCATCGGCGGGTCCCGCTTTCCGTCCTCGTGGTCCCCGGTGGGGGTCCGGTTCGCCCGTTTTGCTTGGTCTACAGCCTAGGTGGGCCTTACCTCGG
>NZ_JBIVVI010000616.1:0-5448 GCF_044757675.1 Kitasatospora sp. NPDC091257 | reverse complement strand
CCCAGCGACGGCCACGACGACATGGCCGTCCTCGCCATCCGCACCCCCGCCGAGGAGTGGACCGACCGGCGTCCGTAGCGTCGCCCCGGGGCCAACGCCTGCCACTACTTGAGCAGGAAGTCGTACACCGCCTGCCGTCCGGCCGGGTTCGCCGCCCGGTTCTGCACCGAGTGCGCCGCGCCCGGGACGATCACGATCCGCGGATGGTGCGCGAACTCGGCCTGCTGGAAGAGCAGTTCATAAGGCGTGGCCAGGTCCCGGTCGCCGCCGAGCAGCAGCACCGGCACGTCGGGCAGCTTGCGGTGCGCCGGCAGGATCGGCGGGACGGGCTCGCGCGGCCAGTCCAGGCAGACCAGGAGGCTGCCGAGCCCGGTCGCGGTCGCAGGGTCGAACGGCCAGGTCTGCTCGGTGGTCAGCCGCTGCCGGGTGCGCTCCAGCGCGGCCGGCCGGCCCTCGACGGGGGTGTCGGTGGTGCCCCACGGGAAGTGCGAGTCGGCGCACAGGGTGGCGGAGTGCAGCCCCTGGCTGAGATCCCCGGCCGGGGCGGCGTCGACCTCCCGGTGGACGAGTTCGAAGAAGTCCTGGAGCTTCGCGGGCTGCCCGGCGGCGGCCTCGTGCAGGATGTCCGGCACCCCGCCGTAGTCCGGGTCGATGAACTCGTAGCCGGTGAGCGCACTCAGGATCTGCGCTCCGTTGCCGTACCGCCGAACGGTGGTGGCGAGGTCGGCGGCCGGATCGGTGGTGCAGCCGGTGGCCCGGCAGGCGGCCCGCAGGACCCGGGCGCTCGCGGGCAGCGCGGCCAGGTCGAGGGGGTCGAAACCCTGTGGCGGCGCCACCGAGTCGAGCACCAGCCGCGCCACGTGCGCCGGGTGGGCGAGCGCGTACCGCTTCGCGACGATGGTGCCGTAGGAGACGCCGTCCAGGGTGAGGCGCCGGTCGCCGAGGGCACGGCGCAGCAGGTCGATGTCGGCGACGGTGTCGGCGGTGCTGTAGTGGCGGGCGTCGGTGCCGAGGGCGGTGGCGCAGTCGGCGACGGACCGCTTGCGCGGCAGGGCGAGGTCGGAGGAGCCCATGTCCTCCTGGAGGCCGGGGCATTGGAGCGCGTTCCGGCCGGTGCCGCGCTGGTCGTACATGACCAGGCGGTAGTCCTTGAGGACGGGCTCCAGCTTGCCCGCGATCTGCTTGATCGCCGGGACGCCGGGCTGGCCGGGGCCGCCGGTGAGGAACAGCAGGTCGCCCCTGGGGGCCTTGGTGTTGCCGGTGACGGCGACCGCGAGGTCGAGGCTGCCGGGGGTGGCGCCGCTGTGGTCGAGCGGGACGGTGAGGGTCCCGCAGGTGAACTCGGGCGCGCCCGGGCAGGGTGCCTGCCCGGTGATCCCGCCGCCGGCCAGGGCTTCGCCGTCGGCCGAGGCTTCGGCTAACGCTCCGGCTCCGGCCCCGGCCAAGGCTCCGGCTCCGGTGGAGGCGAGGGCGGGGGTCGCCAGGGTGGTGCCGGCGACCACCGCGAAGGCGCCCGCCAGGGCGGCGATGCGGCCGCGTGTGCTCGTCATGTGTCGTCCTTCCGCTCGCACCGCGTCCGTACGGACACGGTCACGGAAGCAGCCTGTGCCCGGGGCGCGTCGATGGCGAGCGTTCGGGCGGGATCCGAGTGGGAACGAACCGTCAGGCCCCGGACGGCCCCGGAAGGCGGAGCGGCGCCCGCGTACGGGTGCCGCTCCGTCTCGGGCAGGGCGATGGCGACGAGGTCCAGCGCCCCGCCGAGCATCGGCGCACTGTCGTCACTCAGTGTGATCAGCGTTTGGCGGACGTCGTGAGGCGGGGTGCGGCGGCTTGCGCCTAGCGTGGCGTTCCGGGGGCGATCCGAGTACTTCCGCGGGTCGGGCCGTCCGGGAACCGGAGGTCCGGTCCGCCCTCCAGAAGGCATGTGCACATGAAGCTTCGGGCATGTTCGAACGCGCTGGTGACCACCGCGCTGACCCTCGGTCTGGCCGCTGCCGCGTCCCCGGCCGGCGCGGCGGACCCGCCGCCGTTCCTGGACCGGCTGCACACCGTGTCCGCCGTCGCGTCCACCGTCCCCGAGAACGGCGACGTCAACCCGTACGGCACGTTCACCATCCAGGAGAGCGTCGGTGACCTGCACCGGGGCAACGTCCTGATCAGCAACTTCAACAACTCGGCCAACCTCCAGGGCACCGGCACCACCCTGGTCCAGGTCACCCCGGGCGGCAGCAGGACGACGTTCGCCACGATCGACCCGAACAACCTGCCCGGCCCCTGCCCCGGCGGGGTCGGCCTCACCACGGCGCTGACCGTCCTGCCCGGCGGCTGGGTCGTGGTCGGCAGCCTGCCCACCGCGGACGGCACGTCCGACACCGCCGAGGCCGGCTGCCTGCTGGTGCTCGACCGGCACGGAACCGTCCGGGAGACCATCGCGGGCGACGGCATCAACGGTCCGTGGGACATGACCGCCGTCAGCACCGGAAAGCGCAGCGAGCTGTTCGTCACCAACGTGCTCAACGGGACGGTCGCCGGCGGCGGCGCGGAGGTCGACCGGGGAACCGTCCTGCGGATCACCCTGTGCACCGAGGACGACCAGCCGCCGCAGCGGGTGGCCACCACCGAGATCGGCTCCGGGTTTCCCGAGCGGACGGACCCGGCGGCCCTGGTGGTCGGCCCGACCGGGGTCGGCCTCGGCCATGACGGCACGCTGTTCGTCGCCGACGCGGTGCTGAGCCGGATCACCGCGATCCCGCACGCGGTCGCCCGCACGGACAGCGCGGGCATCGGCCGGGTCGTCACCGAGGGCGGCGGCCTCAACGCCCCGCTGGGGCTGGCGATCGCACCCCGGGGTGACATTCTCACGGTCAACGGCGGGGACGGCAACATCGTCGAGACGACTTCCGAGGGGCGGCAGGTGGCGAGCAAGCAGATCAACAACGAGGGCACCCCGCCCGGCGCCGGTGCGCTCTTCGGTCTCGCGCTGGATCTCGACCAGGACGCCGTCTACTTCGTCAACGACGCGGACAACGCGCTCGACGTCCTTCACTGAGCGCGGGAACCAGGAGGAGCGGTGCACCGGCGGTGGTCGCGGCCGGTGCACCGCGGCCCGCCCACGGCGGGTGGATCGGGCGCCTCCCCGGATCGCGCGCCTCCTGGGAACCGGCGTCTCCGTCGGTATTGTGCGGTTCCGGAAAACCGCAGACGAATACCGGAGGGGACTGCTGTGTGTGATGAAGTAGAACGTCGTATCTTCTCAATGTTTGATTCGGATAACGATCAGATCGTTTCCCGGTCGGAATATCTCTCGCGGGTGGACCGGGTGGTTACGGCCCTGGCTCCCGTGCGCGGCGCCGAAGCCGTGGTCCAGGAAATTCGTTGATCGAACCCGAATTCAACAGGAGAAGATCCAGCTCATGAAACCCGTACTCGTCGGCGCCGCACTGACCGCCGTGGCACTCCTCGAAGCGGCCATTCCGGCCGGCGCCGCCTCCGCCGATCCCGAGGTCGACGCCACCTGCGTGCGCACCCTCCACGGCACCTTCGACACCCCCGTCGGCCCCGGCGGCGGCAACGCGCCCCAGGCCGACACCCTGCACATGACCGGCACCGTGAAGTGCGTCGACCCGGCAGGCCGGCCCGTCGCGGCCGGGACCGTCGACCACACCGTCACCCTGCCGCGCACCGAATGCACCGGCGACGAGCACGGCGACACCTCGGCCACCCGCGTCACCTGGGCGGACGGCGCCGTCTCCACGTTCGGGTTCGACCGCGTCGACGTCGTCAAGGCCTACGGGACCGCCTCGCTGGTCGCCGCGGGCAGGGTCACCTCCGACAGCGCGCGCTTCGCCGGTGACACGCTGAACGGCGCGGGCACCAGCATCAGCACCGGGTGCGGCACCATGGCCGGCGCCCGCACCGTCGACTCCACGACGGTGATCCGCTTGTCCCACCGGCCGGGGCCGGCAACCGGCTGACGCACCGGAAGCCGGGCCGGGGTCGTCGGCGCGAGGGACCGGCGTGCGCCCGTCGCCGGTCCGGGCGGGCGCGTCAACGATGCGTCAGTAGCGCGTCGGTGGGCGTCAGGGGTTCGTCAGGGAGGGTGAACGCGCTTGCCCCGGGCATGCGGGCGGGCTTTGATGGAGCACATGCACCGCTCGACACGCCACCACGACCGCCCGCCGCATAGTCGGCCGCGGATCGTCGCTGTCGCGGTCGCCACCGCCGTCCGGTAGGACCGAGCCGCTTCCCGCTCTCCGCCGGCCGCGGGGTACGGGGTCCGGTGTCCTCCACCGGCTCCGTGCCGATCACCGCCGCCCGTCCCCCGGCTCCGAGGGGCGGGGGACGGGCGGCCTCCTCTCATCGCACCACACCTTTCCCGCACCGGCGGCCCCGGGAGCGAGCGGCCCTGTGCCGCGCAACTCCCGCACCCCGCCGGTGCCTTCCACCCTTGGATGGGTCATGTCCGACACTGTGCTGTCCGCCCGCACCGCCCTCGTCACCGGTGCCTCCTCCGGGATCGGTTGGGAGACCGCCCGACTGCTCGCCGGGTACGGTGCGACCGTGCTCGTGCACGCCCGGACCGCCGCCGAGGCGGCGGAAGCCGTCGAGCGGCTGGTCGCCGCGGGCGCCCGGCGGGACCAACTCGTCGAGCTGGCAGCCGACTTCACCCACCTCGCGGAGGTCGCGGTGCTGGCCGGTACGGTCGTCAAGCACTATCCGGCGCTGGACCTGCTGGTGAACAACGCCGCCGCGATGGCGCCCGAGCGCTGCACCCTGACCGGCGACGGCAACGAGGTCTCGCTCCAGGTCAACTTCCTGGCCGCGCACCTGCTGGCGAGGCTGCTGCGCGCCCCGCTCGCGGCGGCCGGCGACGCCCGGATCGTCAACGTCTCCTCCTCGCTGCACCGCACCGCCTCGATGAACTGGTCGGACCCGCACCGGACGAAGAGGTACTCGCGGGTCGCCGCGTACGCGCAGTCGCAGTTGGCGCTCACCATGGCGACCGCCGGGATGGCCCCGGCCGGCTCCGGCATCACCGCCGTCAGTCTCGACCCGGGCCAGTGCGCCACCGCGCTGCTGCCGCTGTACGGGCGCACCGGCGCGCCGGCGGCGGAGGGAGCGGCGGCCGTGGTGCGGCTCTGCCTGCCGGGGACGGTCGTGGCCAACGGCGCCTACTTCGACGGCGAAGCCATCGCGCCCGTGGCGCAGGCCGCCCAGGAGGAGCGCTCGCTGAAGCGACTGGCCAGGCTCGCCGACCAGCTGGCCGGCCTGGCCGCCTGAACCGCCGGCACCCCACGGACCGGGAGGAGGAGCACGATGTCCAGGCGCGCCCGCAAGAAGAAGGCCCGGCGGAAGAAGAAGGCCAACCACGGCCGGAAGCCCGGGCGTTGACCCGATGGACCCACCCGGTGCCGCGTGACACCGGCACCGGGTGCGCCGCTTGAGGAC
>NZ_JBIVVI010000615.1:0-5449 GCF_044757675.1 Kitasatospora sp. NPDC091257 | reverse complement strand
GGGTGCGGGCGCGTCTGATCGAGGTCGACTACGCGTCGCACTCCGCGCATGTGGAGGAGGTCCGCGAGCGGCTGCTCGCCGATCTGGACGGGATCACCCCTCTCGCGGGTTCTGTGCCGTTCTTCTCGACGGTGACGGGCGGCTGGCTGGACACGAAGGCCCTGGACGCCGAGTACTGGTACCGCAACCTGCGGGAGACCGTCGAGTTCGGGCAGGCCACGGCGGCGCTGCTGGGGGAGGGCTTCCGGTTCTTCGTCGAGTCCAGCCCGCATGCGGTGCTGGGTGTGGCGGTGGGGGAGTCGGTGGAGGCCGCGGGTGTGGATGCCGTGGTGCTGGGGACGCTGCGTCGTGGGGAGGGTGGCCCGGCGCAGGTGTTGCGTGCGGTGGGTCGTGCGTGGGAGTGCGGGTTGGGGGCGGACTTCTCGGGGGCGTTCCCGGGGGCGCGGCGGGTGGACCTGCCGACGTACGCCTTCCAGCGCAGCCGCTACTGGCCCGAGCCGGCGCCCACCGCGGCGGCCGATGTGGGCGCGGCCGGGCTCGATCCGGCCGACCACCCCGTCCTCGGAGCGGCCATCGAACTGGCCGACACGGGTGAACTGCTGCTCACGGGCCGGATCTCGCTGCGGTCCCACCCCTGGCTCGCCGACCATGCGGTGGCCGGCACGGTCCTGCTGCCCGGCGCGGCCTTCGCGGAACTCGCGGTACGCGCCGCGGACGAGGCCGGCTGCCACACGGTGGAGGAACTGACGCTCCAGTCACCGCTGTTGATACCCGCCGACACCGCCGTCCGCCTGCAGGTTCGGGTCGGCGCCACGGACGCGCACGGCAGCCGCTCACTGGACCTGTTCTCCTGCCGCGAGGACGCGGCGACCCCGCACTGGACCGCGCACGCGACCGGCAGGCTCACCGCCGACGCCACGACCCGCGAGCCGTCGTCCTCAGCCGTACCGGACGACGCCGGCTCCTGGCCCCCGCCCGGCACCGTCCCGATCCCCGTCGACGACCTGTACGAGCGGTTCCGTGCCTCCGGTTACGGCTACGGACCCGCCTTCCGCGGGCTCACCGCTGCCTGGCGCCGGGGTGACGAGATCTTCACCGAGGTACGTCTGCCCGAGGACCAGCACCGGTCCGCCTCTGCCTTCGGCGTGCACCCCGCCCTCCTGGACGCCGCCCTCCAGGGGCTGTTCCTGCGGGCTCGGCCGGACACCGAACCGGGCGCGGACCGGCCGTCCGCCGGACTGCCGTTCTCCTGGAGCGGAGTCGGGCTGCACGCCTCCGGAGCCACCGCGCTCAGGGTACGGCTCGGCTTCCGGCCGGACGGATCGGTGTCGATCGACGCGACCGACTCGAACGGCCTCCCGGTCGCGTCGGTCGAGGCGCTCGCCGTCCGCCCGGTCGACCTCGACACCCTCCGCCCGGGCGGCGGCCCGGAATCCCTCTACCGGGTGCAGTGGTCGGCGGTGCCCGCCACCGCACCCGCCGACCCCCTCGGACACTGGGCTGTCCTCGGCGGCCGGGAACTCTTCCCGGACAGCCATCCGGACCTGGCCGCCCTCGGTGCCGCGCTGGACGGGGGAGCGCCGTCGCCCGCCGCCGTGCTGGCCTGGTGCGACCACACCCCGGACCTTTCGTCCCCGCCCGACGCCGCATCCGTGCACACCGCACTGGACGACGCCCTGCGGCTCGTCCAGGACTGGCTGGCCGACCCGCGGTGGGACGACGGCACCCGGCTCGTGCTCGTCACCCGGGGTGCGGTCTCCACGGCAGCCGGCGAGGAGGTCACCGACCTCACCGGCGCCGCGGTCCGCGGCCTCGTCCGCTCCGCCCAGTCCGAGCACCCGGACCGCTTCCTGCTGATCGACACCGACGACCCGGCCGCCGTGGCCGGCCTGCTGCCCCGGGCACTGGCCGGAACGGAACCCCAACTGGCGATACGCGGCGGAGAGCTCCTCGCCGCCCGCCTCACCAGGGCCACCGTCGCCACGGACCCGAACCCGGCCCCGGACACACCGTCCGGTATCGCCGCGGCCGGGGGAACCGTCCTCGTCACCGGGGCCGGCGGCGCGCTCGGCGGCCTGGTGGCACAGCACCTCGTGACCGCGCACGGCGTACAGAACCTGCTGCTCGTCGGCAGGCGCGGCACGGACGCCCCGGGCCTGGCCGACCTCGCCGCCGAACTGCGCGGCCTCGGCGCCCGGGTGGACGTGGAGGCCTGTGACGTCGCCGACCGGGACGCGCTCGCCGCGCTGCTCGCCGGCATCCCCGCCGACCGCCCGCTGAGCGCGGTCGTCCACGCGGCCGGCGTCCTGGACGACGGGACGATCGAGTCGCTGACCCCGGAGCGGATGCGCCACGTCCTGCGGCCCAAGGTCGACGCAGCCCTCAACCTGCACAACCTCACCCGTGACCTTGCGCTGTCGGCCTTCGTCCTGTTCTCCTCCGCGTCCGCCACGGTCGGCAACGCCGGGCAGGGCAACTACGCGGCCGCCAACGCCTTCCTCGACGCGCTCGCCCAGCACCGCCGTGCCCTGAAACTGCCCGCCCAGTCGCTCGCCTGGGGCCTGTGGGCGCGCCGCAGCACCATGACCGGCACGCTCACCGCCGCCGACCTGCGGCGGATGTCCCGGGGAGGCACCGCGGCCATCGGCAGCGAAGAGGGCCTGGCCCTGTTCGACGCGGCGCTCACCCTGGACGAACCGCTGCTCGTCCCGGTCAAGATCGACCTCGGCCGGCTCCGGACGGCAGCCCGGACCGGACCCGTCCCGGCCCTGCTCGCCGCCCTGGTCCCCGGCACCGCACGCCGCCCCGCCTCCGGGGCGGACGCCGCCGAAGCGGACTCGCTGCGCCGCCGGCTGACCGGCCTCACCCCGGAGGAACGCGTCGCCACCCTGCTCGACCTGGTACGGAGCCGGGTCGCCGACATCCTCGGCCACGGCGGACCCGAGGCCGTCGACCCGGACCAGGCGTTCAAGGACCTCGGCTTCGACTCGCTCACCGCAGTCGAACTCCGCAACCGGCTCGGCGCCGCCACCGGCCGCCGGCTGCCCGCCACCCTGGTCTTCGACCACCCCACCCCGGCCGCCGTCGCCGCCCACCTCACCGGGCGCCTGGTACCCGACGGGCCGGGCGACCCCGCCGGCACCGGGAAGGCCGCCGGGGCGCACCTCGCCGACCGGCCGGAGACACCGGAGACGCCGGCTCCCGCCGCCGACATCAACGCCATGGCCGTCGACGACCTCGTCCGGATGGCCCTGGGCGGCGAACGTGACTGACCGACAGCCGCAGAAGGAGAAGTCCAACCCCATGCCCACCGAAACGGACCAGGTGGTGGCCGCCCTGCGCGCCTCGCTGGTGGACAACCAGCGCCTGCGGCAGGAGAACCGACGGCTCCGCGACGACTCCGCCGAGCCCATCGCCATCGTGGCGATGAGCTGCCGCTACCCCGGCGGCGTACGCACCCCGGAAGACCTGTGGGAGCTGCTGGTCAAGGAACGCGACGCGGTCTCGCCGTTCCCCACCGACCGCGGCTGGGACGTCGAGGGCGGCTTCGACGCCGACCCCGACGCCCCCGGCACCTTCTACGTCCGGGAAGGCGGCTTCCTCCACGACGCGACCGGCTTCGACCCCGGCTTCTTCGGTATCTCGCCGCGCGAGGCCCTGGCCATGGACCCGCAGCAGCGGCTGCTGCTGGAAGCGTCCTGGGAAGCGGTGGAACGCGCTGGCATCGACCCGACGACCCTGCGCGGCAGCCGCACCGGCGTCTACACCGGAGTGATCTACAGCGAATACGGGTCCCGGCTCGGCCGGGTGCCCGACGAAGTGGAAGGCTTCCTCGGCACCGGCACCATCCCCAGCGTCGCCTCGGGCCGGATCGCCTACACCCTGGGCCTGGAAGGCCCGGCGGTCACCCTGGACACCGCCTGCTCGTCCTCCCTGGTCGCCGTCCACCTCGCCTGCCAGGGGCTGCGCTCCGGCGACACCACCCTCGCCCTGGCCGGTGGGGTGACTGTGATGTCCACCCCCGGCCTGTACGTCGGATTCAGCCGCCAGCGCGGCCTGGCACCCGACGGACGCAGCAAGTCCTTCTCGTCCGCGGCGGACGGAGCCGGGTTCGGGGAGGGCCTGGGCCTGCTCCTGCTGGAACGGCTCTCGGACGCCCGGCGCGCGGGGCACCCCGTCCTGGCCGTCATCCGCGGCTCGGCCGTCAACCAGGACGGCGCCAGCAACGGGCTGACCGCCCCGAACGGGCCCGCGCAGCAGCGCGTCATCAACGGGGCGCTCGCCCGTGCCGGACTCGACCCGTCCGAGGTCGACATGGTGGAGGCGCACGGCACCGGCACTGTCCTCGGCGACCCCATCGAGGCGCAGGCGCTCATGGCCACGTACGGGCAGGACCGGCCCGCCGGGCGGCCGTTGCGGCTGGGCTCGCTGAAGTCCAACCTGTCCCACACCCAGGCCGCCGCGGGAGTCGGCGGGGTGATCAAGTCGGTGCTCGCGATGCGGCACGGCGTGATGCCGCGCACCCTGCACGTCGACTGTCCCTCGCCCCAGATCGACTGGACCGAGGGAGCCGTCTCCCTGCTCACCGAGGCCGCCCCCTGGCCGGAGACGGGACGTCCGCGCCGGGCCGGGGTGTCCTCCTTCGGCGCCAGCGGCACCAACGCCCACGTCATCCTCGAACAGGCCCCGGCCGACCCGGCAGCTCCCGACGGGCCCGCCACGCCGGAACCCGTGCCCGCCGCCGTCCCCTGGGTCCTGTCGGCGCGTACTCCGGACGCGCTGCGCGCCCAGGCGACGGCGCTGTACGAGCGGGTGGTGGCGGAACCGGGCCTGAGCGCGACGGACGTCGGCCATTCGCTGGCGGCGGGGCGTTCGCGGTTCGCGGAGCGCGCGGTGGTGGTGGGGGCGGGCCGGGGCGAGCTGCTGGCCGGTGTCGCCGCCCTGTCGCGGGGCGTGCGTGCGGCGGGCGTGACGGTCGGCAGCGGGCTGCCCCCGGGCCGTTCGGTGTTGGTGTTCCCGGGTCAGGGTTCGCAGTGGGTGGGGATGGCCGTAGAGCTGCTGGCCGGGTCGGAGGTGTTCGCGGGGCGGATGGCGGAGTGCGGGCGGGCGTTGGCGCCTTATGTCGACTGGTCGTTGGCGGAGGCGTTGGGCTCGGAGCGGTTGCTCGCCCGGGTCGATGTGGTGCAGCCGGTGCTGTGGTCGGTGATGGTGTCGCTGGCGGAGGTGTGGCGTGCGTTCGGGGTCGTTCCGGACGCGGTGGTGGGCCACTCGCAGGGCGAGATCGCCGCCGCGGTGGTGGCGGGTGGTCTGAGCATCGACGACGGGGCGCGGGTGGTGGCGCTGCGTTCCCGTGCGGTGGGGGCGTTGGCGGGCCGTGGCGGCATGGCGTCGGTGCCCCTGCCGGTGGACGTGGCACGGGAGCGCATCGCCCCGTGGGCGGGCCGGCTCT
>NZ_JBIVVI010000614.1:0-5450 GCF_044757675.1 Kitasatospora sp. NPDC091257 | reverse complement strand
GGTAGGCGGTGAGGTCCTGGTCGGTCATCGGTCTGCCTCTCGGTGGGATCGCCGGGGTCGTGGTCCGGCGGTCGTGGTTCCGGTCGTGGTTCCGGTCGGGGTGCGGGTGCGGGCGCGTGATCAGGTGGTCGGGGCTTCGGTCAGGCGGCCGGTGTCCGGGTCGGGGGCGGGCGCCGGGCCGCTCGGGGGGCTCGGGGGCGTGGCGCCGGTGGGGCGCCGGCGGGGTGCGGCGAGCAGCCGTACGGCCGGGAGCTCGACGTACCGGTGCAGGAGCCCGGCGAGCAGCCAGGCGGCGGTGAACGCGCCGAGCAGCAGCGCGGCGGCGACCGGGGTGGTGAAGGTCCGTCCGGCGCCGAGGGCGCGGTGGCCGTGGTCCAGGATCAGCCGGTGGACCAGGTAGAAGGCGAAGGTCCAGCTGCCGAGGGTGACCAGCGGCCGGGAGGTGAGGAAGGAGCGCCGGCCGGCCACGTCCCGGGCGGCGAGCGCGGGCAGCAGCAGGGCGATCGGGACGATCGCGGGGGTGGTCAGCCCCCACAGGAACGGCAGCTGCTTGGCCAGGAGTTGGGCCGGGATCAGGAGCAGGGCGGCGGGCAGGGCGCCGATCGGCAGCCGGCGGCCGGTGAGGACGATCCGGGCGAGCAGGATGCCCAGCACGAACTCCAGCAGCCGCACCGGCGGGAACACGTAGACGAACCAGAACTGCCACACCGAGCCGGAGCCGAAGGGCAGCGGCGGACGGTCCGGCAGCAGGGCGGAGGCGGCCGGGACGAGCAGGACCGCGGCGATCACCGCGGCGGTCCAGGCCCAGAGCCGTTCGGGGCGGATCTTCCGGATCCAGTGCACCAGCAGCGGGAAGGCGGCGTAGAAGAAGATCTCGCAGGAGATCGACCAACTGACGTCGTTGAGGCTGGAGAAGACCTCGCGGTCCGGGTTCCAGGTGTGCACCAGGAACAGGTTGGGAACGGCCTGGCGGGCGGTCGCGGCGTGGCCGGCCACGGCGAGCAGCACCAGTGCGGCGGCCCAGGTGAGCACGTGCAGCGGGTAGATCTTGGCGGCCCGGCGGCGCCAGAAGCCGCGGGCACTGTGGTCGGGGCGTGAGCCCCAGGTGATCACGAAGCCGCTGAGGACGAAGAAGCAGCTGATCGCGGTCCAGGCGCCGTTGGCGACGAGCCAGGCGTAGGCGTCGGCGACCCCCGCGTCGCCGAACGGTTTCTCCATGTCCGCGTGGAAGGCGAAGACCGGGACCACGATCAGGAATCTGACGCCGGTGAGCGAGGGCAGGCGGGGACGTCTGACGGATTCGGGCATGGGTGGGCAACTCCCCCGTGGGTAGGGCCGATATTTCTAAGGTTCGGCAATTATCAAACAATAGGAAGTCAACTCGCGGAGACGCAAGGGGTGTTGGGGGTCGCGTGGCGCGGAGATTGTTTGACGCTAGATGATTTGACTGCTACGTTCAGCCCACTTGATTGAGATGCAGACGATTGTCTGCCAGATGGATTGGGAGAGGGCCGATGCCGGACACGGCGCCCCGCACCCTCGGCGCGCACAAGGGGTTGGCACTCCTGGTGCTCTGCGCCCAGCTCTTCCTCGACTCGATGGACGTCTCCCTGATGGGGGTCGCCCTGCCGGAGATCAAGCAGGACCTCGGCCTCGGGCCGGAGACGCTGCAGTGGATCATCTCCGGCTACGCCGTCGCCTACGGCGGCTTCCTGCTGCTCGGCGGCCGAGCCGCCGACCTCTTCGGCCGGCGCCGGCTGTTCTTCTGGGCCACCGCCGTGTTCGCCCTCGTCAGCCTCGCCGGCGGGCTCGTCTCCGACGGCACCCTGCTGGTCGTCAGCCGCGTCATCAAGGGCGTCGCCGCCGCCTTCATCGCCCCCGCGGCGATGTCGATCATCACCACCACGTTCAAGGAGGGCCCCGAGCGCACCCGCGCGATGGGCATCTTCTCCCTCACCGGCGCCAGCGGCTACGCGGCCGGCCTGGTGTTCTCCGGCGTCCTGACCGAAGTGCACTGGCGGCTCATCTTCTTCGTCCCCTTCGTCGTCGCCTCGCTCGTCCTCGCCGTCACCAACTACGCCGTCGCCCCCGACCAGGCGCGCACCGGCGAACGGCCCGGCTTCGACGCGGCCGGCGCGCTCACCGCCACCGCCGGCGTCCTGCTGCTCGTCCTCGGACTCGTCCGCGCCCCCGAAGCCGGCTGGGGCTCCGCCGCCACCCTCGGCTCGCTGATCGCCGCCGTCGTGCTGCTGGTCGTCTTCGTGGTCATCCAGCAGCGCCGCACCGACCCGCTGCTGCCACTGCGGATCTTCCGCTCGCGCACCCTGTCCACCGCCAACACCGTCGGCCTGGTCTGGGCCTGCGCCACCATCGGCTGGCAGTTCATCGCCCTGCTCTACCTCCAGCAGGTGCTCGGCTACAGCGCCCTCCAGGCGGGCCTGGCGATCGTCCCGATGGCCGCCGCGATCCTGCTCGCCGTCAACCTCGCGCCCAAGCTGATCAACCGCTCCGGGCTGCGCCCGGCGGCCGTCCTCGGCCTGCTCCTCCAGGGCGGCGGCATCCTGCTGTTCCTGCGCACCGGCACCGACAGCAACTACCTGAGCGTCCTGCTGCCCGCGCTGATCGTGCACGGGCTCGGCAACGGCACCAGCTTCCTCGCCTTCAACATCGCCGCGGTCGGCGGCGTGAAGAACGAGGACCAGGGGCTGGCCACCGCGCTGGTCACCGCCGCCCTCCAGCTCGGCGGCGGCATCGGCGTCGCCGTCGGCGCGGCGGTGCTCACCGGCGTCGGCGGCGCCTCGCCCTCGCTCTCCGCGTACCACTGGGCCTTCCTGGTCGCCGCGCTCTTCTCGGCCGTCGGGCTGGTCGCCGCCGCCCTCGGGCTGGGCGCGCCGAAGGGCGGGGACGCCGCGCAGGCGCCGCCCGCCGAGGATGCGCCCGCCGAGGCGCAGGCCCTGGCCGCCGATCTCCAGGAGGGCCGGGCGTGACCGCCACCCGGCCCGCCGCCGCCACCGCCGCCACCGCCGCCACCGCCGCCACCGCCGTCGAACGCCTCACCCCGGACGACCCCCGGCTCTCCTGGGACGGCATCAGCGGCCTGGCCCGGCACGAGGACCGCTGGATCCCGCTGCGCCTGCCGCTGGACCGGGTGGCGACCACCCTCTCCGCCGACTTCGCCCGCCTCGCCCGACTCCCGGCCGGCGCCCGCTTCGGCCTGCGCACCGACGCCGTCGAACTGGTCCTGGAACTGGACGCCGAACCCGGCAGCGCGCCGTTGGACGTGGTGGTGGACGGCGTCGTCGCCCACCGGTGGCACCCGGTGCCCGGCCGCCACCGGCTCGCCCTGCCGCTGCCCGCCGGCGCGAACGGCCCGGCCGAGGTGGAGATCTGGCTGCCGCACCTCAGCCGCACCTGGATCGGCCGGCTCTCGCTGCACGGCCACCGGGTGCTGGAGCCGCTCGAACGCACCGGCCCGCGCTGGATCGCGTACGGCAGCTCGCTCACCCACGCGATGTTCCCGCACGGCCCGTCCGAGAGCTGGGTCTCCCTGGTGGCCGTCCGGCACGGCTGGCGGCTGCGCAACCTCGGCTTCGCCGGGGAGGCGTACCTGGACCCGCTGGTCGCCCGCGTCCTGCGGGACACCCCGGCCGAGCTGATCACCCTGGAGATCGGCACCAACGCCTACATCCGCAGCGTGTTCACCGCGCGCAGCTGGGGCTCGGCGGTGTGCGGCTTCGTCGAGACCGTCCGCGACGGCCACCCCGACACCCCGATCGCGGTGATCGCCGCGCTGCCCTCGGTGGAGCGGGAGAAAGCGGTCAACGCCGCCGGGCTCACCCTGGAGGGCATCCGGGAGCTGACCGGCGAGGCGGTCCGGGTGCTCCAGCGGCTCGGCGACCGGCGGCTGCACCTGGTCGACGGCCGCGAGGTGCTGCCCATCGCCGAGGCCGACCGGGTCTACGCGGACGGGCTGCACCCGACCCCGGACGGCGAGCACGACCTCGCCGACCGGGCCGCGCCGATCCTCCGGCGGTTCCTGCCGGGCTGACGCCCGGCTCCTGCCCGCCCGGCGTCCGGCTCTTGCCGGGCCGACGGTCGCACCCGGCCGGGCTGACGTCGCACCCGGCCGGGTTGGCGTCCGGCTCCGAACGACGGTGCCCCGACGGGACGTTCCCGCCGGGGCACCGCCGTCTGCCGGGGCCCGTCAGACCGCAGCGGTCCGTGCGGGCAGCCGGGGCACGGCCGCCAGCAGCTGCCGGGTGTACGGGTGCTCGGGGGAGCGGAACACCCGCTCGGCCGGGCCGTACTCGACCGCCCGGCCGTCCTTCATCACCAGCACCCGGTCGCTCACCTGGCGCACCACCGCGAGGTCGTGCGAGATGAACAGCATCGCCAGGCCCAGCTCGGCCCGCAGCCGGGCCAGCAGCTCCAGCACCTGCGCCTGCACCGAGACGTCCAGTGCCGACACCGGCTCGTCGCAGACCAGCAGCCGCGGCCCGGTGGCCAGCGCCCGGGCGATCGCCACCCGCTGGCGCTGCCCGCCGGACAGCGAGCGCGGCCGCCGCTCCAGGTGCTGCTCGCCGAGGCCCACCTGGGTCAGCAGTCCGACCGCCCGCTCCCGCCGCGCCGCGCCGCGGGCCACCCCGGCGACCGCCAGCGCCTCGGCCAGGATCCGCCGGACGGTGAAGCGCGGATCGAAGGAGGCCAGCGGGTCCTGGTGGACCAGTTGCACGGCGGCCCGGGCCGGACGGCGCTCGCGCTCGGGCAGCGCGCTCCACGGGCGGCCGTCCAGCAGCACCTCCCCGGCGTCCGGGGCCAGCATGCCCATCACCAGCTGGGCGGTGGTGCTCTTGCCGGAGCCGGACTCGCCGACGATGCCCAGGGTCTCGCCGGGCGCGAGCGCGAACGACACGTCGGCGACCGCCTCCCGCAGGCCGCCGTCCGGGCTGCGGTAGCGCTTCACCAGGCCCCTGGCGGTGAGGAGCCGGTCCTGCTTCTGCTCCTGGTCCTGTTCCTGCTTCCGCTCCTGCGCGTCGGCCGCCGGGGCCGGCCCCGGCCGGTCCGGATCGGGCGCGGCCGCCAGCAGCATCCGGGTGTACGGGTGCTCGGGTGAACCCAGCACCCGGTCGGCCGGTCCGCTCTCCACGATCCGGCCGTCCTTCATCACCGCGATCCGGTCCGCCAGCCGGGCCACCACCGCCAGGTCGTGGCTGATCAGCAGCAGGGCCGTCCCCTCGGCCTTCAACTCGCCGAGCAGATCGAGCACTTGGGCCTGCACCGTGACGTCCAGCGCGGTGGTCGGCTCGTCCGCGACCAGCACCCGCGGCCCCGCCGCCAGCGCGGAGGCGATCAGCGCGCGCTGACGCAGCCCGCCGGAGAGCTGGTGGGGGTACTGCCGGGCCCGTTCGGCCGGCTCCGGAACCCCGACGTCGCGCAGCAGCTCCTCGACC
>NZ_JBIVVI010000613.1:0-5472 GCF_044757675.1 Kitasatospora sp. NPDC091257 | reverse complement strand
CTCGACCAGGTTGTCCTGGAGGTCGCCGACGGTGAGCTTCCACGCCGGGTGCGGGGCCGCTGCGGGCCGGAGGGCCGGGCGGGCTGCCGGACCGGGACACCGGCGGATGGGAACGGCGGGCCGAACCGTCGTACGCTCTGCCGGTCAGACCACATGGAGCACCTGTGACCGCCGGAGTGTGCCGTGCCGCCCGCCCCTCGCCCCACCGTTCTCGCAGCGGCCCTGCTGCTCGCCACCACCACCGGGTGCAGCCTGCTGGCCGCTCCGACCACCGGCACCCCCGGGGGCCCCGCGCCGGTGCCGCCCAAGCAGGTGGTGCTCACCGCCGCGCAGGCGCTGGACGACGCCGGCAGCGCCCGGATCGACGTGGTGCGGGAGGGCCCGGGCGGCCGGCGCACCGCGAGCGGCTCCCTGGTCTGGGGCGCCTCGGACGAGGCCCGACTGACCGTCACCGACGAACGCGGCAGCGGCCGGCTGACCGTGAAGGACGGCGCCCTCGACCTCGTCTACCAGGACGGCGCGGCCAGGCACGCGGAGCGGAGCACCGCCGAGTCGGTCGACCCCGGGGCGGGCCCCGACCCGGAGGGCTTCGCGGGCGGCTGGACGACGGCGCTGATCTCCAGCCCGGGCGGCCGGGCGTACGAGGTCGCCCAAGGCGTCAAGCTCACCTCGCTCGGCGGCGAGCAGCTGGCCGGGGTGACCGTGGCGCACTACCAGGGCTCCGCGCCGGTGGCCGAACTGTTCGGCAAGGACGACGAGTTGAGCCCGCGACGGCGCGCCGCCACGCTGGACTGGTACCGGCAGCACGGGGTGACGGCGATCGGCTACGACATCTGGGTCGGGCCCGGCATGCAGCTGCTGCGGCTGCGCGAGACGGTCCGGGGGGACGCGGGAACCACGGTGACGACGACCGATGTCTCGGCTCCCGGGGCGGCGGACGCGACGCCCGCCGCGGGCGGGTGACGGGGAGGCGGATATCCGGTGCGTGGGGACATCGACGATCCGTTAGAGTCCGCATGAAAAGAACATGAGAAGAGCTGACGATCGGTTCTTCCATGGGGATCTGGATCTCACGGGGGTATCTCCATGCGCGCTCTGCGCCTCGCCTCGGCCGTCGCGACGACGGCCGTCCTGCTCGGTGCCGCGACCGCCTGCGGCAGTGACGCCAAGAGCGGCGACGCCAAGGGCGGCACCAAGACCGGTGAGGCCAAGCCCGGTGACACCAAGAGCGCCGACGCCAAGGGCGCGGACCCGCTCGCGGCGGCCCTGGCCGCGGACCCGAAGGCCGCGCTGGCCGCGTCCGCCGTGGTGATGCAGAAGGCCGGCAACGGCAAGGTCACCATGATCCCGGCCGATCCCACCGACCCCGCCGGCACCGGCGACGCGGACTGGAAGGACCCGGCCAAGGCGGCCGTGGACCTGGCCAGCGACATCGAGGGCAAGAAGCTCCGGATCCGGGTGCTCGGAACGGACGCCTACCTCGGCGGCGGCGACGACGTCGCGCCGGCCCTGGGCGGCAAGCACTGGGTCAAGATGCCCGCCGACGCGACGGGCGACAGCTTCCGGGCGGTCGGCCAGATGACGAACCCGGTCGTCCTGCTCACCGTCGCGGCCCAGAGCGGCAAGCTCTCCAAGGTCGGCCAGGAGGCCGTGGACGGCGTCCAGACCACCCACCTGCGGGCGGAGCAGGACACCGCCGCGCTGGTGGCCGGGATGACGGCGCTCTCGGCGGGCCAGCGCACGGCCGTCCAGAAGACGCTGGAGGAGGACGGCAAGACCCTCACCATCGACTTCTGGCTGAACGGCAACCAGGAGCTCGTCCAGTACAAGGAGTACGGCGACACCAACGGCGAGAAGCAGGCCGTCACGATCAAGTACTCCAACCTCGGCAAGGCCGCCGCGATCGCGGCGCCGGCCGCCGGCGACCTCGGCAACGAGGCCGACGTGCTCAAGCTGCTCGGCTGATCCGGCCGGACCGGACACCGGGCCCACCCGCAACAACCGGCTACCACCCCGGGCGCACGACGCGCCCGGGGGTCCTCAAGGGGGGAATCATGGCTGGAACCCGCAAGACCGCCGTCGCCGTCGTCCTCGCCGCCCTGGCGCTGACCGCGACCGCGTGCAACAACAACGACGACAAGAGCGCCGCCCCGGCCGCGCCGACCACGGCCGCCACCTCGGCCACCCCGTCGGCCGCCGCCCCGACCACCGCCGCGAAGCCGGAGAAGGTCAGCCCGGCGGTCTTCCTGGAGCAGGTCACCCAGAAGACCGGCGCGGCCAAGTCGGCCAAGGTCGACGAGGTGATCCAGGTCGGCGAGGTCGTCATGAAGGGCCAGGGGGCGGTGTCCTGGGCCGACGGCCTGGAGGCCGACCTCACGATGGACCTGTCGGGCTCCCCGATGGCCAAGCTCCTGGAGCCGCTGACCGGCGGGCCGAAGGTGCACTACCTGTACGCCAAGGACGCCATGTACATGGGCCTGGGCGGGCAGCTGCTGGAGAGCGGCAGCCCGAAGTGGGTGCGCTACAGCAAGGCCGACATGGCCAAGGCGTCCGGTGGCACGACCGACCAGCTGCAGAGCGCGGACCCGGTGCAGGGCGTCCGGACGCTGATCGCCAGCGGCAAGGTCACCGAGGTCGGCCAGGAGACGGTGAACGGCAAGGCCACCACCCACTACTCCGGTGTGCTCAGCGCGGCCGACGTGCTCAAGGCCACCAGCCAGGGCATGACCCAGGCGCAGGTCGACAAGATCAAGCAGAACCTGGACACGGCCGGGATCACCACCGACCAGATCGACGTCTGGGTCGACGCCGACAAGCTCGTGGTCAAGCGGAGCGAGGTGGCCGACACCAAGGCCGGCGCGCTGAACGTCACCGTCAGCTACTCGGACTACGGCACCCCGGTGATCGCCGCCACCCCGGCGGACTTCATCGACCTCGCCGACCTGCAGAAGGCCGCGGCCGGCAGCTGATCCGCGCGGCCGGGGAGGCGGGGCGCCGGAAGTCGGTCCCCGCCTCCCCGGCCCCGGGCCCGGCTGGGCCGACCCGGTGGATCCGCCCGGCGGAGGGGGCCGCCACCGGGCGGACCGGGGACGGGTGGCAAGGTGGCCGGGACGGGGCCGCCGCAGGACGGGGCCGGGCGAGAGGGGAACGGGCGATGGCGGCACGGCAGCGGTTGGCGGCAGTGGCCGCCGTCGCCCTGCTGGCGAGCGGGCTGAGCGGATGCGGCGGGGACGGCGGCGCGCCCGTCGTGATGTCCGGCAGCCCGAGCCCGGTCGGCGCCCCGCTCTCCACCGCCTCCCCGAGCGCGCAGGCCAAGCCCACCGACCGCTCGCCGCACGGGGTGCTGCTCTCCGCCCAGCTGGCCATGCAGACCGCCCGCCGGGCCAAGGTCAGCTACCGGCTCGGTTCGGACGCCGGGTCCGGCCCGCTGTTCTGGCAGCCCAAGACCGCGCTCCAGATCAAGCGCTCCACCCCGGCCGAGGCCGAGCAGCTGATCGTCGTGGACACCGTCGCCTACCAGGGCGGGGACGCCGCCACCGCGGCCCGGCAGGGCGGCCGCCACTGGGAGCGCTTCACCGTCCCGCCGGACGCGGACGGCCACAAGGAGATCCCGTACGCCGGGCTGATCGACCTGCTGAACCCGGTCGAGGCGCTGACCGCGGCCAACGCCGAGGGGACGGACCCGGTCTTCGTCGGCGAGGAGAAGTTCGAGGACTCCACCGTCGAGCACTACCGGGTCACCACCACCGCCGAGAAGTACGCCGCCGCCCAGACCCAGCTGACCCGGTCCCGCCGGGACGGCCTGCGGGCCGCGCTCGCGCCCGGCAGCTCGATCTCCCTCACCCTGGACCTCTGGCTCAACGACAAGGACCAGCTGGTCCGGCTCCAGCGCACCGGCAGCGGGGACAGTGGGCGGGCGGACGACTCGGTGCTCTACACCGACCTCGCCGGCGCGCTGCTCTCGGCGCAGGCGCCGGCCGAGACGGACACCGCGGACACCGGCGTCCGGACGGTCTCCCCGCTGGCCCGCTGAGCGGGCGCCCGGGATGCTCCGGGACGGCCCGGGCCCTCACCGCCCGAGGGCGATTTGCACCTCGCGGAGGGCTCCGGCTACGCTGGCCGAAGCCAAAGACCGCTGGTTGTCGCCGCGCCCGTCAGGGAGCAGGTGACCGAAGGATCTGCGCTTCGTCGCAGGCAGCCCGCGCAGGTGCGTCTGGAGCTTCGACTTCCGGGTCCCGCGTTCGCGTGGAGGTCCGTCGAGGTCGTTCCGAGCCCCGTGCCCCTGCGCACCGGGGCTCATTGCATTTCTGCAAGGGCTTTCCTTCCGTCCGGTCGGTCCACGGCGACCTAGGTCGACTTTCGCGGTCGGCCCGAATTCGACATCACGGAAGGAGGCGTAAGCCTATGGCCAGGCCCGACAAGGCTGCCGCCGTCGCCGAGATCACGGACAAGTTCCGTGGCTCCTCCGCGGCGCTGCTGACCGAGTACCGCGGTCTCTCGGTGAAGCAGGTCAAGACCCTGCGTCGCTCGCTCGGCGACAACGCCGAGTACGCCGTGGTGAAGAACACGCTGACCAAGATCGCGGCCAATGAGGTCGGGATCACGGAGCTCGACGACCTGTTCAACGGTCCGACGGCTGTCGCCTTCGTCACCGGTGACCCGGTGGAGTCGGCGAAGGCTCTGCGTGACTTCGCCAAGGAGAACCCCGCTCTCATCATCAAGGGCGGTGTCCTTGACGGTAAGGCGCTGTCCGCCGATGAGATCAAGAAGCTCGCGGACCTCGAGTCCCGCGAGGTGCTGCTCGCCAAGCTGGCGGGTGCCCTGAAGGCCAAGCAGTCCCAGGCTGCCGCGCTCTTCCAGGCCCTGCCGTCGAAGCTCGTCCGCACTGTGGACGCGCTGCGCGACAAGGTCGAGCAGGGCGGTGCCGGTACGCCGGCTCCCGCCGCCGAGGACGCCGCCGCCGAGTAATTCGGCAGGCTCACGCCTCGCTGCGGGCCCGTACGCCCGCCCCACCCGTACATCCGGCACCAACCTGCCGATTTAGTGGAAGGACGCCATCATGGCGAAGCTGTCCCAGGACGAGCTGCTCGCGCAGTTCGAGGAGCTCACCCTCATCGAGCTGGCCGCCTTCGTGAAGGCCTTCGAGGAGAAGTTCGACGTCACCGCCGCCGCCCCGGTCGCCGTTGCCGCCGCCGGCGTTGCCGGCCCGGCCGCCGAGGCCGCTGAGGAGCAGGACGAGTTCGACGTCATCCTCGAGGGCGCTGGCGACAAGAAGATCCAGGTCATCAAGGAGGTGCGCACCCTGACCTCCCTCGGCCTGAAGGAGGCCAAGGACCTCGTTGACACCGCTGGTGCCAAGGTCCTGGAGAAGGTTGCCAAGGACGTTGCCGAGAAGGCCAAGGCTGCCCTTGAGGGTGCCGGCGCCAAGGTCACCGTCAAGTGATCTCGCGCCCCCTCTGAGGGGGCGTAGGG
>NZ_JBIVVI010000612.1:0-5476 GCF_044757675.1 Kitasatospora sp. NPDC091257 | reverse complement strand
GCGATCGAGCCGGGCAGCGCGACCCCGGCCAGGCTGTCGGCCAGGCCGAGACCGCGCACCAGCACGTACTGGGAGACGATGGTGACCTCGCCGGGACGGATCAGGTGCCGGCGAGCGGGAGGGAGGCGGCGACCACCTGGCCCAGTGCCACCGCCCGCTCCAGCGCCTGGCGCAGCAGGTCCTCGCGGGGCTGGCGCCCGACCATGCCGGCCGGCACGGCGTACATCGTCACCTCGGACAGCTGGTTCGCGGCCATCCGCCAGGCGTCGGTGACCTGGAGCGGCTGGTGCGCCTGCCACCAGCCGGTGCTGCCGCCGGCCGCGGCGGGCTGGAGGACCGCGTGCAGCTTGCCCATCGCGACCAGGACGGACCAGCCGGGCAGCTGGTCCGGGGTCTCGTCCAGGTCGGTGACGGGCTGGAAGCCGGCGTCGTGGAGCAGGTCGAGGAACTCGTCCTCGCCCGAGGCGCTGCCGGGGCGGCCGACCGGCCCGGTCGGCTCGACCACCAGCGAGGCGTGCCCGACCTTGCCGTGCAGCACCAGCCCGCAGGTGATGCCGAGGATGGCGGCCTGGCCGGGCGCGGCCGGCTGGGTCGGGGCGGGTCCGCCGGGCGCGGCCGGGGCCGGTGCGGGGGCGGAGGCGGGGACTGGTGCGGGGGCGCCCGGCGCGGCGGCGGGGACGGCCGGGTCCGGGCCGCCGGGCTGGGACTGGCTGATGCTGCGGACGGCGCCGACCAGCTGCTCCTCGGAGACCGGGACCACCTGGGAAGGGATGCAGCGGGCGTGCGCGAAGGCGAGGACGGCGGTCTCCTCGCCGACGAACAGCACGGTGCTGGTGGGCTCCACGTGCGTGTCGCCGGGGGTCCGGCAGGAGGTGCACTCGTAGCTGTCGGGGGCGCGGTCACCGCCTAGCAGCCGGTCGGCCTCGTCGTCGCCGATCTCGGACCGGACCTCGTCGCTGACGTCGAGCATGCGCGGCACAGGGTCTCCTCGGATGGGTGCGGATGGGGGTTCGGGGCGGACACAGGGAGGTCGCCATGCCCAACGGGCCCTTGTGTCAGGCGTCACGGGTGCCCGTCGAGGCTGACGGGAATTGCGTCTGATCCGACCGCGTGGCGTGTTCCCGTGGTCGCAATCTGTCGATGTCGGTGCCGGGACTGCCGGAATCAAACAGTGAGGTGGGTCACGCCGCACGGATGTTTGATCTAGGAATCAATGGCCAAAGCGGACATTTCGGTCACGATTGCATGGTCGTTACCATCGGTAACCCCCGGCTGACCTGGGCAGATCGTTGAAGTTTTGGCTTCCCCGTCGACCGGCTCGTAGCTTCTTGGTCGGCGCAACGAGCGCCACCCGGGTTCACCCCCGACGCACAGCCCCCCGGTCCGCCGGGTGCGGCAGGTGCCCGCCGACGCGATCGCTCGAACAGGTCGTCGGCGAGCGGCTGGGTGGCCGGGGCGGCAGCGGCACGTCCGACACGTGCACGGCCGTCCGACGGACGCGGCAAGCGAACGCGGCCCTTCCAGGGCCTGGTTCCGCATGTCCGCCCGGGGCTGTCGAGAGGAACCCCATGACCTTCCGTAACGAGACCGCCGCTGCCACCACCTCCACCGTCACCAAGCGCAACCGCGTTCGGATGGCGGTCGTGGCGGGCGCCGCTGTCGCGGCCCTGCCGGTGGCCGGCCTCGTCACGGCCACCTCGGCCTCCGCCGCCTCCGTCTCCACCTGGGACGCCGTCGCCCAGTGCGAGAGCGGCGGCAACTGGGCCATCAACACCGGCAACGGTTTCTACGGCGGTCTGCAGTTCACCTCCAGCACCTGGGCCGCCTTCGGTGGCACCGCCTACGCCCCGCAGGCCAACCAGGCCACCAAGGCGCAGCAGATCGCCGTCGCCGAGAAGGTCCTCGCCTCGCAGGGCCCGGGCGCCTGGCCCGTCTGCTCCGTCAAGGCCGGTCTGACCAAGGGCGGCGCCCCGGCCGCCGTCGACACCTCGGCGGGCTCCACCTCCGGTTCGACCGCCGCCAAGCCGGCGCAGACCCCGAAGGCCGCCGCCAAGCCGGCCGAGGCCCCGAAGGCCGCCCCCAAGGCCCAGGCCGCGCCGAAGACCGACGCCGTCGCGCCGAAGGCTGCCGCCCCGAAGGCCGACGCGCCGAAGGCCGACGCCCAGAAGTCCGCGCCGAAGGCCGACCAGGGCGCCAAGTCCTGGAACCGCTCGAACGACGCCAAGCCGGCCGTCAAGGGTGACTACACCGTCAAGGCCGGTGACACCCTGAGCTCCATCGCCGCCGCGCAGGGCCTGGACTGGCACGACCTGTACCAGAACAACGCCAAGGTCATCGGTGGCAACCCGGACCTGATCCTCCCGGGCCAGACCCTCAGCATCTGAGGTCTCTCCGAGCGCTGAGGTCCCGTGCGTAGCCGGCATCGGCTGCCGGACGTCACGGCGCCGGTGCCCGACCGGGCGGCGATGCGCCGACCTGTCGAGGTGCTGACGAACCGATGTACCGACGTGCCGACGTACGGACATCAGGACGTGCGGACGTACCGATGTACGGACGTACCGATGTACGGATGTGCTGACGTACCGATGTGTCGATGTGCACGGCTTCCACGGCCGCTTCTCCGTCGCGCGGGTTCTTCCCGCCGACCGGGGGAGCGGCCGTCGGCGTTCGTGGGCCGGCGCGGTGCGGGAGGATGGTGGGGTGATCCAGGGTGAGCTGTTCGGTGACCCGGGTGGGTGCCCGGACGGGCGCGAGCGCTCCGAACCGGCTCCCGGCGCCGTCCTGCTGCCCGGCTGGCTGGACCTCGGCGCTCAGCAACGCCTGGTCGCCGCCTGCCGGGAGTGGGCCCGCCCGCCGGCCGGCCTGCACGCCGTGCGGATGCCCACCGGCGGGATGATGTCCGTCCGGATGGTGAGCCTCGGCCTGCACTGGTACCCGTACGGGTACCGGCGGGTCGCCGAGGACGGTGCGCCCGTCAAGCCGTTCCCGCCGCCGCTCGGGGAGTTGGCCCGCAGGGCCGTCGCCGAGGCGTACGGGGCCGCGCTGGGGGAGATCGCGGGCGCGGCGTCGTACGAGCCGGACATCGCGATCGTCAACCACTACGCGCAGGGCGCGAAGATGGGGCTCCACCAGGACCGCGACGAGCGGGCGGACGCGCCGGTGGTCTCGTTCTCGCTGGGCGACGGCTGCGTCTTCCGGCTCGGGAACGCCGAGACCAGGACCCGTCCGTGGACCGACCTGGAACTGCGCAGCGGGGACCTGCTGGTGTTCGGCGGTCCGGCCCGGTTCGCGTACCACGGGGTGGTGCGGACGTTGCCGGGGACGGCCGATCCGGCGCTGGGGCTGGTCGGGCGGCTCAACATCACGGTCCGGGAGTCTGGCCTGGGGGAGTAGCCCCGGGAGGCGGGACCGTCGCTCGTCTACTCGTTCGAGTGAACCGGGGGTTCCGGACTGCTGCGCGGGAATGACCCGGGTCGCCGGAGAATTCGAGTGAGCTGGAGAATGCATTCGGAGTCCGGAGAGGAAGCGTGCGCATGGGTACCCCCGTCGACGACCTGGTCGATCTGCTCGACCTTGAGCAGATCGAACTCAACATCTTTCGTGGGCGCAGTCCCGAGGAGGCGCTGCAACGGACGTTCGGCGGTCAGGTCGCCGGGCAGGCACTGGTCGCGGCAGGGCGCACGGTGGACGACGCGCGCCCGGTCCACTCGCTGCACGCCTACTTCCTGCGCCCCGGGGTCCCCGGCGTGCCGATCGTCTACCAGGTCGACCGGATCCGCGACGGCCGCTCCTTCACCACCCGCCGGGTGCTCGGCATCCAGGGTGGCCGGTCGATCTTCGCGCTCACCGCCGACTTCCACAGACCCGAGGAGGGCGGCATCGAGCACCAGTACCCGATGCCGGCCGTCGCCGCCCCCGAGGACCTGCCCAGCGCCCTGGACGAGGTCGGCTCCCGGCTCGGCGAGCTGCCCCCGTTCATCAGCCGCCGCCAGCCCTTCGACATCCGCTACGTCGACCGGCTGCGCTGGACCGAGGAGGAGCTGGAGGGCGTCGAGGCGCGCAGCGGCGTCTGGCTGCGCACCAACGGCCGACTGCCGGACGACCCGCTGATCCACGTCTGCGCCCTCACCTACGCCAGCGACATGACGCTGCTGGACGCCGTCCGCGCCCCGGTCGAGCCGCTGTGGGGCGAGCGGAACTTCGACATGGCCTCGCTCGACCACGCGATGTGGTTCCACCAGCCGTTCCGGACGGACGACTGGCTGCTGTACCAGCAGGAGTCCCCGATCGCGCACGGCGCGCGCGGCCTCGCGCGCGGACAGATCTTCGACCGGCACGGCCGACTGGTGGTGTCCGTGATGCAGGAGGGACTGTTCCGTCCGCTGAAGCGCCGCGACGGGTAGGTGACCGGTAGGCGATGTGTGCGGCCGGTTCCGTGCCCCGGGTTGTGCCGCGTGTCGGCGCGTTGCCGCCGTGTTGCGGTTTCGGCGGTTCCGGGCCGACGGGAATGATCCGTCCGAGCGGACGGTGTTGTGGATGACCGAGAGGGGCGGCCCGAACGGCGGGCCGTCCGCGAACCGACCGGGAGGGTGGACCGATGACGGCGACAGCCGCGGAGGACTGGAAGCACTGGAGCGACGGCCGGGCGGCGTCGGTGAGCGCGGAGCACGGCCAGCTCGCACTCACCGGCACGCACTGGCTGGAGCCCGAGCCGGCCGAGATCCCCGGCCTGCCCGGGCACTGGTGGGCCGACGCCGAGGGCGTGCGGGTCCGGGCCGCGGCCTCCGACGGCATCACGGTCGCCGGCGCCGGCGCGCCCGTGGACGGCGAGGTGCTGCTCCGCCCGGACAGCGACCCGGCCGCCGACACCGCCACCCTGGGCGCCCTGCTGCTCGTCCCGATCGAGCGCGAGGGCGAGCTGGCCCTGCGGGTCTTCGACCCGGCCGCACCCCGCCGGGTCGCGTTCGCCGGCATCTCCGCCTACCCGTACGCGCCCGAGTGGGCCGTGCCCGCCGTCTTCACCCCGTTCGAGGACGACGACGCGCGGTCGGTCGTCGTCCCGAACGCCGACGGCCGGGAACGCCCGCTGGCCGTCTCCGGGCAGATCGCCTTCACCGTGGCGGGCGAGCACCGCACCCTGACCGTCAGCGGGTCGGGCGAGCGGCTCAGCGGGGTGATCGCCGACGCGACCAGCGGCATCGACACCTACCGCTTCCGCTTCATCACCCTGCCGGCGCCCGACGCCGAGGGCCGCACCGTCCTCGACCTCAACCGGGCCTACCTGCCGCCGTGCGCCTTCTCGGACCACTTCATCTGCCCCTTCCCGCCGCCGGGCAACCGGCTGGACTTCGCGGTGGAGGCGGGGGAGAGGCAGGTGCTGAGCCGGTAGCGGCCCGGCCGGGGCGAGGCCGGGCGGGGCGGGCCCGGGCCGCGGTCCGGCTCGGGCGTCTTCCGGCTCGGGCGGGCCCCGGCACGG
>NZ_JBIVVI010000611.1:0-5476 GCF_044757675.1 Kitasatospora sp. NPDC091257 | reverse complement strand
CCCCGCTGTCCTACGCCGCGACCGGCCTGCCCGCCGGGCTGTCGATCAACCCCTCAGACCTTTCCGGAGCCGCACGATGGGACGCCTCGCACAGACCGACGGCCTCACCGAGATCCAGCGGGACATCCTCGCCACCGTGCGGGATTTCGTCGACAAGGAGATCATTCCGGTCGCGACCGAGCTGGAGCACAAGGACGAGTACCCGACCGCCATCGTCGAGGGCATGAAGCAGCTCGGCCTGTTCGGCCTCACCATCCCCGAGGAGTACGGCGGCCTCGGCGAGTCGCTGCTCACCTACGCCCTGGTGGTCGAGGAGATCGCCCGCGGCTGGATGTCGGTCTCCGGCATCGTCAACACCCACTTCATCGTGGCGCACATGATCAACGCCCACGGCACCCAGGAGCAGAAGGACCACTTCCTGCCGAGGATGGCCGCCGGCGAGATCCGCGGCGCCTTCTCGATGTCCGAGCCGGGCCTCGGCTCCGACGTTTCGGCCATCTCCACCAAGGGCGTCAAGGACGGGGAGTTCTACGTCCTCAACGGCCAGAAGATGTGGCTCACCAACGGCGGCACCTCCACCCTGGTCGCGGTCCTCTGCAAGACCGACGAGGGCGGCAACACGCCGTACAAGAACATGACCACCTTCCTGATCGAGAAGGAGGCCGGTTTCGGCCCGAACCCCACGGTTCCCGGCCTGACCGTGCCCGGCAAGATCGAGAAGATGGGCTACAAGGGCGTCGACACCACCGAGCTGGTCCTCCAGGACGTCCGCATCCCGGCCGACCGCATCCTCGGCGGCGTCCCGGGCCGCGGCTTCTACCAGATGATGGACGGCGTCGAGGTCGGCCGCGTCAACGTCGCCGCCCGCGGCTGCGGCGTCGCCCGCCGCGCCTTCGAGCTCGGCATCTCCTACGCCCAGCAGCGCTCCACCTTCGGCAAGAAGATCGCCGAGCACCAGGCGATCCAGTTCAAGCTCGCCGAGATGGCCACCAAGGTCGAGGCCGCCCACCAGATGATGGTCATGGCCGCCCGCAAGAAGGACAGCGGCGAGCGCAACGACCTTGAGGCCGGCATGGCCAAGTACCTCGCCTCCGAGTACTGCAAGGAGGTCGTCGAGGACGCCTTCCGCATCCACGGCGGCTACGGCTTCTCCAAGGAGTACGAGATCGAGCGCCTCTACCGCGAGGCCCCGATGCTGCTCATCGGTGAAGGTACTGCGGAGATCCAGAAGATGATCGTCGGACGCCGGCTCCTGGAGGAGTACCGGATCGCCGACTGATCCCCGGGCCGCCCGCCGACGGACCACGTCGCCGTGCGGCCCCCTCGAACCGCCGGTCGACGGGCGTGCGGGCCCGCGCCGGCGCAGCGCCGTGCCCCGTCACGGGCCCGGCCTGGTCCGCCTGGGTCCGGCACGGCCCTCCGGAAGCGGCCGCAGGGCGTACAGCTGCAACGACACGCCCGGCGGCCGCTTCCGCACACCCGCTTGCGGCCGCTACGGCCGTTTCGCCCCGCCGGGTTCCGTCGGCGTACCCGTTGAGACAAGAGTCACCAGCCCTGTCGGGTCCCTTGGGAACCGGACCGGGTCGAGCTACGGTCGTAGGAGTGGACGCGCACACGCGCCGCCACCGGACACATGAACGAGCAGGCGGGTTGCCCACCCACCGTGTGCTCCCGATAGCATCCACCGGGACAGCAAGCCGTCCCTCTATTACCGATCCCGCGGTGGCCCCCGTCCAGCGGCCATGATCCCCCGCGACAAAGGTCTTCGATGCCCATCAGCCCGTCCCCTCACACCTCCGTCACGGACCGCGATGCCCTCGCAGCCCCGACGGCCGGTCGGCGACCCCGCGTGACCATCGCGCGCGGAGCCACCCCCTGGTTCGTCCCCACTCTCGCCACGGCCGCCGTGACCACCGCCCTCACCCGGCGCAGCGGCAAGTGGGCCCTGGCTGCGGTACCCGCCTGCGCGCTCAGCGCGGGCATGCTGTGGTTCTTCCGCGACCCCGAGCGTGAGATCGGCACGGGCGGAGTGATCTCCCCCGCCGACGGCGTGGTGCAGAGCATCGACGCCTGGCCGGACGGCCGCACCCGGGTCGCGATCTTCATGAGCCCGCTCAACGTCCACGTCAACCGCGCGCCCCTGCCGGGCACGGTGACGTCGGTCGAGCACGTCGCGGGCGGCTTCGTCCCCGCGTTCAACAAGGACAGCGACCAGAACGAGCGGGTCGTCTGGCACTTCGACACCGAGCTCGGCGACATCGAGATGGTGCAGATCGCGGGGGCCGTGGCCCGACGCATCGTGCCGTACGTGGACGCCGGAACCAAGGTCGAGCAGGGCGACCGGATCGGTCTGATCCGGTTCGGGTCCCGGGTCGACACCTACCTGCCGGCCGGCGTCGAGGTCGGCGTCGAGGTCGGCCAGAAGACCACAGCCGGGGTGACGCGCCTTGACCGTGACTGATCCTGAGACAATCGTCGGCCTGGACGACGAGGAGACGGCCCTGCGCCGCCGCCGCTGGGCGCGCGACCGCGAGCTGCGCGCCCCGCGCTCTCCTCAGCACCTGTCCACCGCCGACTTCCTGACCCTGGGGAACGCCGTCTGCGGCTTCCTGGCGATCTACTCGATCACCACCGGGGTCCTGGTCCCGCACATCACCAACCCGGACGCCGCTCCGGACCGGCACAGCGCCGCCACCGCGGTCACGCTGCTGCTGATCGGCTCGATGTGCGACCTCTTCGACGGCCTGGTGGCGCGCAAGCTGCGCTCCTCCGCCCTCGGAGCGGAACTGGACAACCTGGCGGACCTGATCAGCTTCGGCATCGCGCCGGCCTACTTCGTCGCGGTCTGGGGCATGGTCTCCCAGGGCTCCAACAGCAAGCTGTCGGCACTCATCGCCATCACGGTGCTGCTCGCGGTGGTCCTGCGGCTGGCCCGCTTCTCGGCCGTCAAGATGCGGCCCGGGGTGTTCCAGGGCATGCCCTGCCCGATGGGCGCGATGACGGTGATCGCCATCGTGCTGCTCGACCCGCCGTTCCTGCCCGGTCTGCTCGCCATCTTCGGCGCCGCGTACCTGATGGTCAGCCGGATCGAGTACCCGAAGCCGCAGGGGCTGCTGGCCACCGCGACGCTCTGCTGGATCGTGGTCTCCATCGGCTGCCTGGCCGCCTGGGCCACCGGCCTGCCCGGTGGCAACCAGCTGATGCACGTCGGCGCGTTCGCCCAGATCACGCTCGCGGCGATGGCACCGCTGCTGGTCATCCGCCGCAAGGTGGGGCAGAAGGTCGGCGACGTCCGCGCCCGGCGGGCGGAGTCCCGGCTCGGCTGAGTCCCCGCAAAAGTCATAAGAGTCAGGGCCCGGAACCTGTTGGTTCCGGGCCCTTCTCGTATGTCATAACAATCGAGCGGCGCGGGTGCGGGGCTCAGGCGCCGTCCGAGCGGACCTCGACGGCGGACGCCGGAGCCGCCGTCGCGGTCGCCGTGGACCCCGAACGTCCCCGCAAAAGTCATAAAACTCAGGCGCCACCGGTGTGCACGCTGAACGCCGAGCGGCGGGCCGCCCGGGCCACGCCCGGGTCCGGGTGCACGCCCGAGACCGCCGTCAGCACCGAGGCCGCCCGCGGGTGACCGGACTGCCGGGCCCGGGCGAACAGCCGGACCGGGTCGCCCGCCGAGGCGCCCTCGACATGGCCCACCAGCAGCTCGGTCTCGCCGTGGTCGAGCACCGCGGCCGCGGTGTCCACCCAGAGCCAGGCCGCGTCCTCCGCACCCAGCACGTCCGCCGGGGAGACGCCCTCGTCGGCGCGCTCCGCCAGCCACAGCAGCGCGTAGGGGCGCAGCACCGGCGCGTCCACCGCCGCGCGCACCGCCTGCTCGGCCGGGCCTCCGGCCACCCGCAGCGCCTCGAAGGCCAGTCCGCGCACCAGCGCGTCGTCGCCCCGGGCGGCCTCCAGCAGCTCGCCCACGGCCCGGTCCGCCGGACGGGCCGCGACCCACGCCCGGAACTCGGCGCGGGCCGGGCCCGGCGAGTAGTCCGCACACGCGTTCAGCAGCTCGAAGGCGCTCTGCTCGATGTGCCCGGCCGCGGTCTGCGCGACCGTGCAGATCTCCTCCAGCTTGGCCCGCACCGCCCAGTGGCCGAGCGGCGACAGCTCCGCGGCATCGTTCCTGCGCACCAGGGCGCCGACGGCCTCCAGGCCGTCGAGCATCCAGTCCAGGACGGCGGCCACGTCGGCCGGCGCGGCCGGGGTGTCGATCTGCGGCGCGCGGCAGGTGCCGCGGACGGCGGAGACGGCCGAGGCCGCGTGCGGCACCGGCGACAGCCCCGGTCCGCCGAGGCCGGTGCCGACCCGGCGCTCGTCCAGGCCCCGGCGCAGCAGTTCCAGCAGTTCGCTCTCGGCGACGGGGCCGTCCACCAGGTGCAGGAAGGAGAGCAGCTGCGGGGCCTGGTCCACGGCCTGCCCGGCCAGCACGGCGAACACGCCGCGCAGCGCGGCGGGCGGCACCGGGGCGAGCAGGGTCCAGGCGTCGAACATCGCCGACCATCCGCGCACCACGGCCTCGTCGTCGTGCTCCCAGGCGTGCAGGCGCCAGCCGGGGCCGGCTCCGCCGTCCCGGGGCTCCACGAGGCCCACCAGCAGCGCCTGCCCCCATGCCTTGGCGGCGGCGCCGACCGTCATGGCCAGCGCCCGGCCGGCCTCGCGGGCGTCCTCGGGGAGCAGTTCGCCGCGCTTGTCGACCTCGGCCAGCTCACCGGCCCAGCGGGCGACGCGGACGGCGTCCACCAGCATCCGGCGGGCCAGCGGCGCCAGCTCGGCGGGTGCCGGGAAGCCCTCGGGCACGGGAACCCTGCCCCGCCCGGGAGCCGGAGCGGGCCCTCGCCGCCGGGGTACTCCGTTACGGGGGACACCCGCCCCGCCCGGCCTGCCACCGGCGGGCCGTTGGGCCGTTCCGGGGAGACGGGTCACCGTCGCACCGGTACCGATCGTCGGCGGGAGCGGGGCATCACGGTCGCGCGGGTTCCGAGACGTCACGTCGAGCAGTCTTCCCCTTGTACCGGCCTTCTGTCACATCCGGTTGTCCGTACGACCGGGCGACCGGTGGCGGCACCTCCGCAAGATCGGGCAACAGCGGCAAACCGCCTGGCCGGAAACGTGTGACCTGCCCATGCCACTCGCATCATCCTGGTCGCCGGGAATGCTCGGGCGGTTACCGTGCGTACGGGTGGGGGGTCAGTGGCCGGGCAAATTGTTGTCCCTGACATCGGGGTGGTTTTCGCGCCGGTCGCACGGGGAATCCCCTTCCGCCGACTTCCGGCGGAGCTGTCCAGTCCGAATCCGGACGGATGACGGGCGGGGCGGGGGGATCGTGCCGCGGGGGGAGTGGGGCCGGCCCCCCGAACGCGCGGCCGCCGCCGGAGGGGGGGAAACGTGAAGCGGGGGGCGGGGGGGCGCGGGCCGCGAAAACCCCCCCCCCCCC
>NZ_JBIVVI010000610.1:0-5477 GCF_044757675.1 Kitasatospora sp. NPDC091257 | reverse complement strand
GGGGCGGCCCGCTGTCCTGGCGGGCCACTGCCCGGTCGGCCGGTCCCCGATCCCTTCCGGCCGGCGCCGTGTCCGCTCCGAAACCCCTTGGACGGCACGGGGACCGGCTTGCTGAAATGGGAGACGGCCACTGAGGGAGTCGAAGGGACGCGGCGATGACCGGGATCAGGCTGCACCTGTCGGTGCGCGGCCTCACCGACGCGGACCTGCCGTCCTGCGGTTGGGCCGGCTCCCCCAAGCACGTGCGCGACCTCGTCCACCAGATCCGCCGCGCCGAGGCGGGCGAGATCGACTACCTGGCGGTGTGCACACCGGTCGGGCTCCCGGTGGCGGTCGGCGGCATCGACTACACCGTCGAGCCCGACGCCGGCACGCTGTGGCAACTCGGCGTCCACCCGGCCCTGCGCTCCTGCGGGATCGGCACGCTGCTGATCCGTTCCGCCGAGCAGCGGATCGGAGCCCGGGGCCTGACCCGCGCCGAACTCGGCGTCGAGGAGAGCAACCCGCGCGCCCGCGCCCTCTACGAACGCCTGGGCTACCGGGCCTACGGCCGAAAGCTCGACTCCTGGGACGTGGAGGCCGAGGACGGCTCGCTCCAGCGGTACGGGACGATGTGCACGCTGATGCGCAAGGACCTGGCGTGACGCCGGACTTCGCGGCGTTCGTCGCCGATGCGACGGCCGACCCGGCCGTCGTCGGGCTCGTCCTCAAGGGCTCCCGGGCCCACGACGGCATGACCACCCGTCATTCCGACCACGACCTCTGCGTCATCCTCGCCGACGACGCGGCGAGCGAGCTGGCCGCGCTCGACGGCTACCGCTCCGCGCGGCTCGACCTGGTCGTCACCACCCTCGAACGGTTCCGCCGGCCCTCCGACTGGGAGCGGTACGCCATCGCCCGTTCCCGGGTGCTGGTCGACCGCCGCGACGGGGAGATCGTGCGGATCGTCGCCGCGATGGGACGGCTCGGCGCCGAGGAGGCCTTCCGGTCCGGCGCCGCCCTGCTGGACGCCTACGCCAACTCGCTCTACCGCTCGGTCAAGAACCACCGCGACGGCAACCCGCTCGCCGGCCACCTCGACGCGGCCGCCGGTGTCGGGTTCCTGCTCGACCTGCTCTTCGCCCTGGACCGCCGACCGCGCCCCTACAACAAGTACCTGGCCTGGGAGCTGGACCGCTTCCCGCTGCCCGGCTGGGACAGCGCCGCGCTGCTGGACACCGTCGCCCGGATCACCGCCACCGGCGAAGTGGCGCCGCAACAGCGGCTCTTCGCCCGGGTCGAGGCGGCGGCCCGGGCCGCCGGCCACGCGGCGGTGCTGGACGCCTGGGGCGAGGACCTGCTCCTGATGCGGCCCCACCCGGACTCCCCGACCCACCAGCCCGTCCGGCCCTGACCGACAGTCCGATCGGGCGAGACGGCTCGGAGCGTCCCCTCGGACGGCCCGGTCTCGAACGCCCCCTCGGACGGCCCGGTCCCGAACGGCCCGGTCTCAGGCTGGCCGCGGGACCGACGGCCTGGTGCGGTAGCCGCCGGCCGTGCCCGGGCGCACCAGACAGGGCAGCAGCCAGTCCCAGAGGGCGCCGACCCTGCGGGCACGCTCCTCGGCGGGGCAACCGTCCGCGAACACCACCTCCAGACCGCAGGCGGCGGTCACTACCAGGGTCTCCGGGCCGAGGCCGCCCGAGCGGTCGCGCAGCTCGCCCGCGCGGCGGGCACCGGCCAGCAGGTCGCGCACCACCCCGGCCCAGACGCTGTGGAAGCCGCGGATGTCGGCGAAGGCCGGCTGCCTGGAATCGGCCGGGGTGGGCCCCGCCGTGGTGGGCGCGGTCTGCCAGCCGGCGTCCTCGCGGCCGAGGCGGAAGGCCGCCCGGATCACCGGGTCCGCCCCGAGGGCGTCGACCAGCCAGTACCCCGCGTCGATCAACCCCTGGAGCGGGGAGGAAGCCGCACGCAGCTCCGCGCAGGCCGACCGCAGCGAGCGCTCGGCCTGTCCGGACACCGCTCTGGCCAGCTCCTCCTTGGAGGCGAAGTGGAAGTACAGCGCCCCCTTCGTCACCCCGGCGGCCGCGGCGATCTCGCCGAGGGTGGCACCGGCGTAGCCGCGGCGGTCGAACAGTACCGCCCCCGCCTCCACCAGCCGCCCGCGCGTCCGTTCCGACCTCTCCTGGACCACCCGTCCCACAACCCCTCACAACGACAAGCAGGTTCCGACCGGACCGCGACCGCCCCTGGACGGGCGCCGCGGCCTCCGACGGCCGTCCGCGGCCGGTTCCACCGATGCGGCACCGGCTGCGGACGGCCGCCGGGTTCACCCGACCCGGCTGAACCGGGCCGCCGCCCCCGGTCCGGCGGCCACGCCCGCACCGGCGGGCTCGCGCTCCGCCGCACGATCCGCCGCGCGTTCGGGGCCGGCGAGCAGGATGGAGCGCTGCAGCCGCCGCAGTCCGACCGAGGGCTCCATGCCCAACTCCCTTACCAGGGTGTTCCGCAGACGCTGGTAGGCCTCCAGCGCCTCGCCCCGGCGGCCGGAGCGGTGCAGCGCGATCATGTACTGGCCGTGCAGGCTCTCGTGGGTGCGGTAGCGGTCCACGAGCACGGTGAGTTCGGCCAGCAGCACCCGGTGCCGGCCGAGCCGCAGGTCGGCCTCGATCCGCTGGTCCAGCGCGCAGAGTCTGGTCTCCTCCAACCGCCGTGTCTCGACGGCGAGTTGGCCGCCGACCGGGACATCGGCGAAGGCCGATCCGCGCCACAGCCCGAGGGCCTCGCCGAGCAGCCGGGCCGCCGCCGGGTAGTCCTCGCCGTCCATCGCCCGGTAGCCCGTTCCGGCCAGCCGCTCGAACTCCCGCAGGTCCGTCAGCCCTGCGCCGCTGTTCAGCATGTAGCCGCCCGGCGAGGTCACCAGGACGTCCTTGGCGCAGGCCACCCCCCTCGCCGCACCGGCCGCGGCGAGCGCCCGGTCGATGAGGTCGCGCAGTTGGAGCACGTACGTCTGCACGGTGGTGCGCGCGCTGCGTGGCGGACGGCCGGACCACAGCTCGTCGGCCAGCACCCCGGCCGGCACCACCTGGTCCGCCCGCAGCGCCAGCAGGCCCAACACTTGCCGCGGCTTCGGCGCCGACGGCACCACCGATACCCCGCACACCCGGACGTCCAGCGTCCCGAGCACCCGAATTTCCACGATGACCACCCCAATCACACGGAACGCCGCAGCCCCCTTCGCCACGGCCGGCACCCGGGTCGACACCCTGGGTCAGCTGCTACCAAGTCAAAAACAGGACGCGCGGTTTGTCAATACAAAACCGAACGTGCTGTTTGTTTTGCTGACGCCGCTCCGTTCCGTCACCCCTGGCGCGGCTTCCGCGAAGCTGCGCGACCCGGTCCGGCTCCGGGCCCGGCTCCAGGCCCGGCTCCGGACCCAAGTCCGGGCCCGGGCCCGGGCAAAGCAAAGGCGGCGCCGGACCCCCATGGTCCCGTCGCCGCCGGTTTCGCCTTCCCCCGCCCGGATCCCCGCAGGCAGGAGCTCCGGTGAGCCACCGTCAGCCCACACCGACCTCCGTCTGCGCCTCGACCCGCGCCGAACCCTCCGCACCGCCGTCCGGCACACCGTCCGCTCCTCCGCCCTCCGCGGCCGCACGGGCCGCCGCGGCCTCGGCCACCACCTGGGCCCCGCGATTCGGCCCCATCCGCAGCGAACCGAGCACGCCCGGAACGGCGATGCTCGGCATCAGGTGCTGGTACAGCGCGGACACCCGCAGCTCCAGATCCGCCCGGCCGCAGAGCTTCTGGGACTGGATCTGCACCCCGGTCCACGCGGCGACGAGCAGCCAGGCGGTGTCCGCCGGAACGACGTGCGGGAGCAGCTCGCCGCGCTCGCCGGCCGCGACCAGCAGCGCCTCGAACCGGTTGATCCAGCCGGGGATGGCGCCGCCGCCGAGGTCGTCGAAGAGGTCCTGCCCGAGCGACAGCCGGGCACCCGCGCTGAGCAGCGGGTCACGCGGCATCAGGTACGCCACCACCATCCCGGTGTCCACGAACTCCTGAAGCTTGCAGCTCCGTTCCGGAACTCCGTCCTGGACGAACTGCTCCTCGACCACGCCCTGCGCCAGATCCCGCTTCGAGGCGAAATGGAAATACACCGCACCGCGCGTCACACCGGCCCGGGAGACCACCTCGCCGATGGTCGCGCCCTCGTACCCGAACTCGTCGAAGACCGAGGCAGCCGCCTCCAGGATCAGCCGACGTGTCCGGAGCGCCCGTTCCTGCCGTACCACCGAAACCACCCCGCCCTGAGCTCCCGGAAAACAAAACCAAACACCCCGTATCTTAGCTTCGCCTCACCCACGACCGACAAGACGATGTCGATGAATCCCGCCAACCACTCCCTCTCTCCACGACCCGTCAGACCCCACCGTCCCGTTGGTGGCCAGCGACCTCGACCGCCCCGAGGGTTCGACGTCCGAGGCCCCGCCTCCTCCCCCTGAAAACCGAACGAACGGTTTCTTCCCGGCGTTCGTCTCCGTACATCCGTACAGACGTGACCTCCGAGACGGGCCGGTCGTTGCACCGGGTCTGCGGGAATCCTCGACGGAAGCGGGTGCACATGGGCCTCGGCCTGGGCGTGGTGGTGCTGACGATGGGCGACCGGCCCAGGGAGCTGGGCGCGCTCCTCGACTCGGTGGCCGCCCAGGAGGGCGAGGCCGCCCGGGTCGTGGTGATCGGGCAGGGCGCCAGGCTGCCGCCGCTCCCGCCCTGGGCGGACGCGGTGGAACCGCCGAAGAACATCGGCATCCCCGGCGGCCGCAGCCTCGGCGTCCGGCGACTGCGCGAACTCGGCGGCGTGGACGTGGTGGTGAACCTGGACGACGACGGCCTGCTGCCGCGCACCGACACCTTCCGGCTGGTCCGGGAGGCCTTCGAGCGGGAACAGCGCCTCGGCGTGGTCGGCTTCCGGGTCGCGGACGCGACGGGGCACACCCGGCGTCGCCACGTCCCCCGCCCGGGCCGCTCCGGCGTGCTGCGGTCCGGCGTGCTGCGGTCCGGCGAGGTCCCCACCTTCCTGGGCGGCGGCCACGCGATCCGGATGAGCGCCATCGACCGGGTCGGCGGCTTCCCCGCGCGGTTCTTCTACGCCCACGAGGAGACGGACTTCGCCTGGCGCGTCCTCGACGCGGGCTGGTCGATCCGCTACCGGGCCGACCTGCTGCTCCAGCACCCGCGCACCGACCCGGCCAGGCACGCCGCCCGCAACCGGCCGACCGCCCGCAACCGGGTGCGGCCGGCCGAGCGCCGGCTGCCCGCCGCCCTGGTGCCGCCCTGCCCGGCCTCCTGGTCACTGCACACCCTCACCCGCCGACCACCCGCGGCCGGGCTGCGCGCCTGGTGGTCCGGCTTCCTGGAGGGCGTCCGCACCCCGTGCCCGCCCCGACTCCCGATGCGCTGGGCCACGGTGTGGCGGATGACCCGGCTGGGCCGCCCCC
>NZ_JBIVVI010000609.1:0-5491 GCF_044757675.1 Kitasatospora sp. NPDC091257 | reverse complement strand
CCCCCCCCGCCCGGGGGGGGGGGGGCGGCGCGGCCCGGGAGCCCCGGCAAGGGGCTCACCGCCCCAGCAGGGACTTCAGGTCCTTGGCGGCGAGCGCGACCGCGTCGTCGTAGCCCCCGGTGGCGAGCCGGAGCATGAAGGCCACGGCGTCGTCCGGGTGCGGGTCGGTGTACGGCTCGCCGTTGTAGTCCAGGAACAGCAGCATCGCCTCGAAGGCGGTGCGCTTGTTGCGGTCGATCAGGGGGTGGTTGCGGGCCAGGCTCTGGCCGAGGGCCGCCGCCTTGGACCAGAGGTCCGGGTAGGCGTCCTCGCCGAACAGGCTCGCCTGCGGGCGGGCGATCGCCGAGAGCAGGCCGCCGAGGTCGCGGACGGTCTCCGGACCGCCGGCGAGGTAGGTGACGTCGTCGAGGTCCAGGTACTCGGTCACAGGTCCTTGAGCCTCTCCAGCGTCTCCGCGTTGGCGGTGCGGATCCGGGCCACCATGGCCGCCCGGCGCTCGGCCCTGCTCTCCCGACCGGCCTCCCGACCGGCCTCCCGACCAGCCTCCCGACCGGCCTCCGGAGCGGTCGGCCCGGTGAGCGCCCTGGGGACGTCGGACTGGCGGACCTCGAAGGCGAGTTCGGCGGTGTCCGCGCCGTCCGGCGCCCCGGTCACCCGTACCCGCCCGGCCATCACCGCCTGCGCGGCCGCCCGCAGCGCGAACTCCAGCGCCGTCCGGGTCTCGGCCGGCAGGCCGGCGGGCAGGCGCACGGACAGGGACTCCTCCACGGCGTCGTCGTCGCCGGGCACCAGGTCCAGGGGTCGCAGGGTCATCGCACTCACTCTCCTCGCCGCTCACCGTACTGGTGAACGCCCGGGTGCCCCACCGAATTGCCTGCCGCGCCCGCCCGCCCGCTGCGGGGCCAGGGCAAGGGGGCGGTCGCGAGGGCGGGGTCCGTACGGCGGGCGCAGTAGGGTTGCGGGGTTCGTGTGCCACAGATCGTCGAGGAGTCCGCTGTGCTGGTGCTGTTGCCGCCCTCGGAGGGCAAGGCCGGATCCGGGGACGGCGGACCGGTGGCGCTGGAGCGGCTGTCGCTGCCCGGGCTGACGGCGGCGCGCGGCGCGGTACTGGACGCGCTGGTGCGCCTGTGCCGGGGCGACGAGGACACCGCCGCCGAGGTGCTCGGTCTCTCCCCCGGCCTGCGCGGCGAGATCGCCAAGAACGCCGGACTGCCGACGGCCGGGGCCCGCCCGGCGGGCGAGGTGTACACCGGGGTGCTGTTCGACAACCTCGGCCTGGCCACCCTGGACGCCGCCGCGTACGACCGGGCCGAGCGCTCGCTGCTGGTCTTCTCCGGCCTCTGGGGCGCCGTGCGGATCTCCGACCGGATCCCGTCCTACCGCTGCTCGATGGGCGTGAAGCTCGCGGAGCTGGGGGCGCTCGGCGCGTATTGGCGGAGCGTGACGGCTCCCGTGCTCCCGGAGGTCGCGGACGGGCTGGTGCTGGACCTGCGCAGCTCCGCGTACGCGGCGGCGTGGAAGCCGGCCGGCGAGGTGGCCTCCCGGACCGCGACCGTCCGGGTGCTCCAGGAGCGCGACGGCAAGCGCACCGTGGTCAGCCACTTCAACAAGGCGACCAAGGGCCGGATCGTCCGGGACCTGCTGCTCGCCGGGGCAGAGCCGAAGACCCCCGGCGAGCTGATGGACGCGCTGCTGGAGCTGGGCCACCAGGTCGAGCTCGCGGCGGAGGGCACGGCGCGCAAGCCGTGGCAGCTGGACGTGGTGGTCACGGACGTGCACTGAGCACGTCCGTGACCGGCGGGTCAGCGCAGGTGCGAGGTGTCGTTGAGCAGCCGCAGCGAGGCGTTGCCGTCCGCGTAGTACTGGACGGCGCAGATCGAGGCGGCGGACAGCTCCATCCGGTACATGGAGTCCGGCGGGGCGCCGATCGCCAGCCGGACCAGGGTCTTGATCGGGCTGACGTGCGAGACCACCAGGACGGTCTTCCCCGCGTACCGGGCGAGGATCTTGTCCCGGGCGACGCCGGCCCGGTGGGTGAGCGTGGTGAAGCTCTCGCCGCTGCCGGTCGGCCTGGCCTTGGCGGAGCCGAGCCAGGCGGTCAGGTCGTCCGGGTACCGCTCCCTCACCTCGGCGAAGGTCAGGCCCTCCCAGTCGCCGAAGTCGACCTCGCGCAGCCCGTCCTCGTACCGGATCTCCAGGCCGAGCCGGGCGGCGACGGTCTCGGCGGTCTGCCGGGTGCGGCGCATCGGGGAGGCGACGACCGCCTGGACGCTGCCGCGCGCGGCCAGCGCCTCGGCGGCCCGCTCGGCCTGCCAGCGGCCCTTGTCGGAGAGCTCCGGGTCGCTGCCGCCGCTGCCGGAGAAGCGCTTCTCCGGGGTGAGCGGGGTCTCGCCGTGACGCAGCAGGACGAAGGTGGTGGGGGTTCCGAGGTCGGCCGGGGCCGCCCAGCCGGCCTTGGGCGCGGCGGTCTCCAGCGGGGGTTCCTCGACGGCGGCCGCCGGCTTGCGGGGCTCCCACTGGCGCCCGGCCTTGCCCGCGTCCATCGCCTCGTTGGCCAGCCGGTCGGCGTCCTTGTTCCGCTCGCGCGGGATCCAGGTGTACGTGACCCGGGCGCGCGGGAAGACGGTGCGCGCCTCGGCGGCGAGCGGCTGCATGTCCGGGTGCTTGATCTTCCAGCGCCCGGACATCTGCTCGACGACCAGCTTGGAGTCCATCCGGACGTCCACCGAGGCGTCCGGGTCCAGCTCGCGGGCCGCCTTGAGCCCGGCGATCAGGCCCTTGTACTCGGCCACGTTGTTGGTGGCGTGGCCGATGAACTCGGCGGCCTCGGCGACGATCTGCCCGGTGTCCCCGTCACGGACCACCGCGCCGTAGCCGGCCGGCCCCGGGTTGCCCCGGGACCCGCCGTCAGCCTCGACGACGAAACGCGCCGTCACCGGCTCAGACGCCCGAGTCGGAGGTGCGGACCAGGATCCGCGAGCAGTTCTCGCAACGGACCACCTTGTCGGCCGGCTCGGCCTTGATGGCGTTCAGCTCGGTGATGGAGAACTCGGTGCGGCAGCCCTCGCAGCGGCGCTGGTAGAGGCGGGCCGCGCCGACGCCGCCCTGGGTCTCGCGCAGCTTGGCGTACACCTTCAGCAGGTCGGCGGGGATGACGGTGGCGACGGTCTCGCGGTCGCGCTTGACCTTGTCGGCCTCGCCGTCGATCTCGGCGAAGGAGGCGTCGCGGCGGCCCTCGGCCTCCTTGAGCACGATGGTGGAGTGCTCCAGGCGGGCGGACAGCTCCTCGACCCGGGTGTTGGCGCTCTCCTGGCGCTCCATGATCTCCAGCACGACCTCCTCCAGGTCGCCCTGGCGCTTGGCGAGCGAGCCGATCTCGTGCTGGAGGTTCTCCAGGTCCTTCGGCGAGGTGATCGCGCCGGAGTCCAGGCGCTGCTGGTTGCGGGCGGCACGGGAGCGGACCTGCTCGACGTCCTGCTCGGCCTTGGTCAGCTCGCGGGCGGTGTCGCCCTTCTGGGCCTCGGCGGCGACGACGAGGTCCTTGAGCGCGGTGTGGTCGGCGGTGGCCTTGTCGATCTCGGCGTGCTCGGGCAGGCTCCGGCGCCGGTGGGCCAGCTGGTCGAGCTTCGAGTCGATGGCCTGGAGGTCGAGCAGGCGGATCTGGTCGGCGGGCGCGGCGTTCAAGCGGAGAGCTCCTGTGAATCGGGTCAGGCGGTGAAGGACATGGGGGCGTGCGCGGTCCACGGGTCGGTGACCCGGTGGGAGACCTTGGTCTCCACGGCCCAGCCGCGCGTGTCGGCGACGGCCAGCAGGGCCCGCTCGGCCAGGGTGAGCCAGGGCCACTCGGTGGCCCAGTGGGCGGCGTCGAGCAGCGCGACGGGCGCCGCCTCGGCGGCCTCGGAGGCCGGGTGGTGACGCAGGTCGGCGGTCAGGTAGGCGTCCACGCCGGCCGACCGGACGTCGGCGAAGAGGCTGTCGCCCGAGCCGCCGCACACCGCGACCCGGCTGACCAGCCGGGTCGGGTCGCCGGAGACGCGGACGCCGGCGGCGGTGGCGGGCAGGCCCTTCGCCACCTGCGCGGCGAAGTCGGAGAGGGTCAGCGGGGGTTCCAGCAGGCCGATCCGGCCGGTGCCGCGGCGGCCCAGCGGGTCGGTCGGGTCCGGTACCAGCGGGCCGGTGACCCGCAGGCCCACCGCCTCGGCGAGCGCGTCCGAGACGCCGGGGTCGGCGTGGTCGGCGTTGGTGTGGGCGACGTGCAGGGCGATGCCGTTGGTGATCAGCGTGTGCACCACCCGGCCCTTGAAGGTGGTGGCGGCGACGCTGGTGGTGCCGCGCAGGTAGAGGGGGTGGTGGGTGACCACGAGGTCGGCGCCCCACTCCACGGCCTCGTCGACGACCGCCTGGACGGGGTCGACGGCGAAGAGCACGCGGTCGACCTCGGCCTGAGGGTCCCCGCAGACCAGGCCGACGGCGTCCCAGGACTCCGCCCACTGCGGCGGGTAGACCTCTTCGAGCGCGGTGATGACGTCGGACAGTTTCGGCACCTGTCGAGACTACCGTGCGCGCGGGCGCGGTCGGGCCTCGGCCGTTCGGCGGGCTGCCGGGGGAGTCGCCGCGGCTGTTCGGACGCGGGAGCTGTGGGCGTACGGGTGCGCGTCAATCTGTGACGGGAGGCGCCCGACGGGCCCGTGCGCTCCGTACGCGGCCGCGCGCCGGGCACCCGTTACTCACAGCAGGGTTCTCGTACGAATTCGAAACCACGCCTTGATCACCCTTACGAGTGAAGTGACCGGCTCTGCGTTGAGGCTTCGGTTGGCTCGAAAGTAACTTCACTCCTGCGAACGGGAGTTGCACCGGCGGCAGCCACGACCCGGAGTCGGGCGGATGCCGCGCGGGCCGGACGGGATCCGGGTGGGCACTCCCGTGCCGGGGCGGCACCGCCGCCCCCTCCGGGGAAACCGATCGGGCCGGGCCGCCGCGCCGGGTGCCGCGAGCAGTGGGCACCCGGCGCGGCGGCGGAGACGAAGGGATGTGGTGGCGAATGAGGGCGGGCACATCGCTGCGTGCGGCCGGGGGCAGGGGATCGGTGGAGCGCGGACCGGATGCGGCGGGTTCGTGGCCGGAGACGACGCGGGCGGCACTGACCGGTGCCGGAGGCCGGGGAGGCGGCGGTGACCGGGACGTCACCGCCGGCGGCTTCCGGCGCACGGCCAGGCCGCCCGCGTCGTCCTCGCCGCGCGTTCCTGCCCCTTCTTCCGGCGCTGCCCCTTCTTCCGGCAAGGCGCTTCCCTCCGTGCCTGCCCCTTCTTCCGCTTCCGCCGCGGCCCCTTCGGCCGGGGCGAAGCGCCGGGGCGGGGTGCTGCTGGCCGGGCGGTACGCGCTGACCGCCGCCGTCCGGCACGGCGCGAAGGGCGGGGTGTTCCTCGGCCGGGAGGTGTCGAGCGGTGCCGAGGTCGTGGTCAAGCAGGCCCGGGCGCACACGGGGGTGGAC
>NZ_JBIVVI010000608.1:0-5495 GCF_044757675.1 Kitasatospora sp. NPDC091257 | reverse complement strand
ACCACCGGCGAGGGCGAGGAACCCGAGATCCGTTCCCCGCAGCGCACCCTGCCGCGCGCCATGACGATACCCTTGAGCAGGCGTCATCGTGAGCAGGCGCCATCGTGAGCAGGCGTCACCAGCCCTGGGCGACCACCCAGTCGGCCAGCTTGCGGGCGCAGTCGTCGACCGCCTCCTTCCAGCTGTGCTCCGCACCGTCCCCGGCCTCGTCGCTGACGTGCTTGACCAGCCGCACCGGCAGCCCGGCCCGGTGCGCGACGGTGGCGACGGCGTAGCCCTCCATGTCCACCAGGTCGGCGTGCTCGGCGAGCCGGTCGCGGGCGTCCACGTCGGAGACGAAGAGGTCCCCGGTGGCCAGCACCGGGCCGTCTCCCTTGCCGATCACCAGCGGGGCGCCGTACTCACGCCCGGTGAGCGCGTGCAGGGCGGCGGTGTCGAGGTCGTGCTGGATCACCTGGACCACGTGGTGGGTGCCCTCCCAGCCGGGGCGCAGCGCACCGGCCGTGCCGAGATTGATCACCTCGGAGGGCTTCTCGCCCTGCGCGAGGACGGTGGCCAGCGCGACGGCGGCGTTGACCTTCCCGATCCCGGTGAGCAGCACGGGCAGGCGGTCGTCCAGGTGGGCGGCCTCCTCGCGCACGGCGACGACGAGCAGCGGGCGGTCGGACGAGATCGTTCCAAGCAGGCGCATACCTCCATCGTACGGAGCGAGGGGTCGCCGCACCCGGGATCGCGCGCCCTCAAGCGGACCCCCGCGCTCCGCCCGGCCGGGGGAACCGCGTAGGGTGCGGCCCGCGTCGGACGGTTCGCCACCTCTCGGGACGACCGGTGGGAGCGGCCCGAGCCGAAAGGGCCGGACCGACGGCACGGGCGGTACCGGCGGCACCCGCCGCACCAGTGGTACCGGCCGTCCCGGGAACGTGCACGACATGCTCAAGATCGGCGCAAGTCAGGTGTGGCCGGGGGGAGTCACGGCCATACTGCTGCCATCGGTCGGGCCCCGGGGACGGGCCCGGCCCCAGGGGAGGATGAGGCGGGTGGCAACACCAGTAGGCAGCGGCGCGTCCGGCGCCGCGTTCCCGGCACGGCCGAACCAGCTGCCGGGGGCACCGGGCGCAGCAGTGGCGACGGCCGCACCGGGGGCACCGGCCGTCCCCGGATCGGCCCCGCTCGCGAAGTCCGGCGGGGCGCCCCCGGCACCCAGACCCGGCGGGGCGCCCGCGAAGCGCCCTCCGGCGGCCGTCGCCACCGGCGTGCGCGCCCGGCTCGCGCAGGCCACCCGCACACCCCCCGGCCGGCTGCGGCTGGCCGGCGTGGTGCTCGCGGTGCTCACCGTGGCCTTCGGCGGGCTCACCGCCTGGCAACTGGAGACCAGGGCCCAGGCCGCCGACCGGGTGGTCTCGTACAGCCAGCCGCTCAGCCGGGACGCCGCCGAGATCCACCGCAACCTGGCCGACGCCGCCACCACCGCGGCCAGCGGCTTCCTGCTGGCCGGCGCCGAGCCCGACGAGGTCCGCAACCGCTACGAGCAGGACATCGCCACCGCCGCCAAGCTGATCGCCCAGGCCGCCGCCCGGACCACCGCGACCTCGCCCGCGCAGGGGTCGCTCGCCCGGCTGAACCAGCAACTCCCGGTGTACGCCGGCCTGGTGGAGACCGCACGGGCCGACAACCGGCAGGGCATACCGCTCGGCGGCGCCTACCTGCGGTACGCCTCCGAGCAGATGCAGACCGTCCTGCTGCCGACCGCCGCCGAACTGGCCGCCGTCGAGGACCGGGAGCTGTCCGACGACTACGCCGAGGCCAGAGCGGTCCCGTGGGCGGCGTACGGCCTGGCGCTGGTCGCCCTGGCCGCGCTGGCCTGGGTGCAGCTGACGCTGTTCCGCCGCACCAACCGGGTGTTCAACATCGGGCTGCTGGGCGCCACCGCCGCCGTCCTGTCCGGCGCCCTGTGGCTCACCGTCACCGGGCTGACCACCAGCTCGGCGCTCCAGCGGAGCAACCGGGAGGGCGCGGCCCCGCTGCGGGCGCTCAACACCGCCCGGGTGGACGTCCTGACCGCCCGGCTGGCGGAGAACCTGCACTTCGTCGCCCGCGGCTCGACCACCAAGTACGCCGACCAGTGGACGAAGGCCACCGAACACCTGGCCGGAGCCAAGGACCTCCCGCCGGACCGGTCCAACGGCTCCCTGCCGCAGGCCGTCCGGCTGGCGCCGTCGGCCGCCGTGTCGAGCGTCGTGGACGCCTCGAAGCAGTTCGACGAGTGGCGCCGGCGGCACGACGACGCCCGCGCCCTGGAGGTCGACAACGCCGACTACCAGGGCGCCCTGGAGGCCACCGTGACGGCCAAGGGCGACGCGGCCACCGCCGACGCCGCCTTCAACGCCACCGACAAGGCGCTCGCCCGGGCCGCCGACATCGAGCAGGACCGCTTCGACAAGGCCGCCGAGGGCACCGGCGGGGACCTGCGCGCCGCCGCCGTCGCCGCCGCGCTGCTCGGCCTGGTGGCCGCGACCGCCGCGCTGCGGGGCCTGGGCCGGCGACTGGCCGAGTACCGGTGACGGGCAGAGGGGGAGACGCAATGCGCACCAGAGGATCCAGCGGATCGAGGAGAAGGACCAGGCCCGCCGCCGCGCTCGCGCTGCTGGCGGCCGGCACGGCCGTGCTCACCGGGGGCGGCCCGGTCGGCGCCGCACCGGCGGCCACGACCGCCGCGCCCCTGGCCGTCCAGGAGGAGCAGGCCCCGGCCGACGGCTGCGACATCTACAGGAGCGTGCCGCCGAGCACCGACGACGGCCCGGCCGTGAAGGCCATCAAGGCCCGGCGCAGCCTGGTGATCGGCGTGGACCAGAACAGCTACCGCTGGGGCGCCCGCAACCCGAACACCGGCCAGATCGAGGGCTTCGACATCGACCTCGCCCGGGCGATCGGCGCGGCCGTCATGGGCGACCCGGACAAGGTGGTGCTCAAGCCGGTGGCCACGGCCGACCGGATCGACGCCATCAAGAAGGGCCGGGTCGACCTGATCGTCCGCACCATGACGATCAACTGCAAGCGGATGGAGGACGTCGCCTTCTCCAAGCCGTACTTCAACATCAGCCAGCGCGTCCTGGTGCCGAAGTCGTCGCCGGCGAAGAACATCGACGACGCGGTCAAGGACAAGGCGGTCTGCGCCGCCGACGGCTCCACCGCGCTGACCGTGGTCAAGGAGAAGAAGACCGCCCGGCAGGTCGTCACGGTGGAGAACCAGCTGGACTGCCTGGTCCTGATGCAGCTCGGCAAGGTCGACGCCACCATGACCGACAACGGCCTGGCGGCCGGCCAGGCCGCGCAGGACCAGACCGTGCGGATCGTGGACGGCGAGGCCCAGCCGGAGGTGATCGGCGTCGCCATGCTGAAGGACAGCACCGACCTGGCCGCCCGGGTCAACCAGGTCCTGGCCGACTACTACGCGCGCGGCGACTGGACCCGTTCGTACGAACACTGGCTCAAGCCGTACATGCTCAACGAGGCCGAGCACTACTGGCCCGCACCGCACTGATCCGGCGTCGGGGCAGGTCCGGGGGCGGCGCGCGGGACGGCGCGGGACGGCGCGCGGGACGGCGCGGGAGAGGTGGCGCACGATCCGTCAGCGGGGCGTTGACGGCACGTTGACGCCCCGCGCCCGCTCCGCCCGAACGGCCACCGGCTAGGGTTCGGGACGATCACCACGGGGAGACCGGTGGTGGACACGGGGGTTGTCGTGGGACCGCACGTCCGGTACGTCGAGCACGTCAGGTACGTCGGGATCGCACGCGAGGAAGGAAGGACACCGCGGTGGCGGCATCGGCTGGCCCGGTACTGAGCCGGGAGGAGGTCGACCGCGCGCTCGCCCGCCTCGGCGCGGAGCGGGACGCGGTCGAGTCGGCGCTGCTCGCCCTCCAGGACCACCCGGGCCTGCGGCTGCTGGACGGCGCCGAGCTGTCCGGGCGCACCCTGGAGCGCTGGTCGGTCGCCGGCAAGGGACTGCCGCTGCTCTGGGCGCTGTTCGACCGCTACTCCGAGGCCCTGGCCTCGGCCCGGGCCGTCCGGGCCCGCAAGGCCAAGCCCGGCACACCCGAACTCGCCGAGCTGAGCGAACTGCTGACCGGCGACGCGGTGACCGTCCCGGGCGGGGTGGTGCCGGACGGCCCGCAGGTGCTCGGCGCGCCCGCCAAGCTGGTCGAACGGATCAGCCTGGACGCGCTGATGACCCGGATGAACTCCTGGTACGCCACCGTTCTGGAGGTGGTCAGCGCCGCCGACGCGGTCTGGTCGGCGCTGCCGGCCCGGATCGACCTGCTGCTGGCCGAGCTCCAGCGGGTGCGCACCCTGGCCGCCTCGCTCGGCGTGCGCACCGGCGCCCACCCGCTGGGCGACGACCTGGCCGGCATCGAGAAGGACCTCACCGAGCTGCGCACCGAGGTGCGCGGGGACCCGCTGGCACTGTGGCGCCCGGCCCGGGTGCCCGCCCAGCGCGGCACGGTCCCGGAGGGCTCGGCCTTCGCCGGCCCGGCCGGGGTGGTGGACACCGAGCGGTTCGACCGGGCCGGGCGGGCACTGGACGGCGTCCGGCTGGAGCTGGAGGACCTGCTGCGGCTGCGCGACGAGGCCGAGGACCGCCTCCAGGGCGTCGGCGACCTGCTCCAGCGGGCCGACGCCACCCTGGCCGAGGCCCGCCGGGCGCGCGGCGAGGTGCTGGCGAAGATAGCGTCCAGCGACGTCCCGGCGGTGCCCGGACCGGCCTCGGCGCTGCGCGAGCGGATCGTCGCGGCGCTGGACCTGCGCCAGGCCGGGCAGTGGGGCCGGCTGGCGCCGCTGCTGGACACGCTGGAGGACGCCGCCGCCAAGGAGCTGACCCGGGCCCGGCAGTCGCTCTCCGAGGTGACCCAGCCGCTGGCCGTCCGGGCCGAGCTGCGCGGCCGGCTGGACGCCTACAAGGCGATGGCGGCCCGGCTGCGGGTCTCCGAGGACCCGGAAGTGATCGAACGGTACGAGAAGGCGCGCTGGCTGCTGTGGAGCGCGCCCTGCGACCTGCGGGCGGCGGCCGCCGCGGTGGCCCGGTTCCAGCAGTCGCTGCGGCCGGCCCACACCGAGGCCGGAACCGGGCAGGCTCAGGAGGCGGCCGGCCGCCCGCCGGCCGACGGAGAGGTTCAGGGGGGCTGAGGTTGATGGGCGGGACGTGCGAACGGCCGGAGTGCTCCGGCAGCGGCAGGATCGACGCCGACGGCTACTGCGACGAGTGCGGGCTGGCCCCGGCGGCCAGGACCACCGCCACGCCCGGGGGGGCGACGACGGGGACCGCGGGGACGGGAGCACCGACGACGGGAGCACCGGGGACGGCAGCACCGGGAACCGGAGCACCGGCGTCCGCCGGCCCCGGCTCGCCCTGCCCGCGCGACTGCTCCGGCACCATCGACCCGGACGGCTACTGCGACGGGGCTCACAAGGCCGAGAATCCGAATTTGGACGCCACG
>NZ_JBIVVI010000607.1:0-5497 GCF_044757675.1 Kitasatospora sp. NPDC091257 | reverse complement strand
CTGCACTACTACACCGACCACTACGCCCGGCACTTCGCCCCGCTGCGGGACCGGCCGCTGATCCCCGACCCGCCGAGCGACGGCGATCGGGTCCTCACAAGCCCCGACGGCTCCGGTTTCCGCAGCGATCGCGTCCGTCCGGGTGACCTCGAGTGCCGCCGGCTCCTCTTCGTTCGCACACAGCACTACGGTGCTGGACGACCCGCCGGCGCATTTCGGAGGACACCGATGGCCATCCCCGCCCTGGACCACTCGACGACCCGCTACTCCCTCCCCCACGCCTACTGGATGGCGCGGGCCGCCGGACTGGCCGTGCTGGACCGCGCCGGCATCGAGGACCGGGCCCACGCCTGGGGTTTCGACGAAGTACGCCACTTCGAGTCGACACACCGGATGCCGTTCCCGATCGAGGACACCCAGGCCTACACCATGGCCAGCGACCGCATGATCGTCACCGGCTTCCGGGGCACCGAGGTCCTGAAGATCTACGACTGGCTCACCGACGTCGACACCCCGCCCGTCCCCGGGCCGGCGAACAAGGGCTTCGTCCACTACGGCTTCCACCAGGCCCTGCAGTCCGTCTACCCCCAGATCCGCGACACCGTCCAGGAACTGCGCAGCGACGGGCAGAGCGTCTGGTTCACCGGCCACAGCCTCGGCGGCGCCCTCGCCATGCTGGCCGGCGCCCGCTGGTACTTCGAGGAGCCCCGCCGACTCCCCGACGGCGTCTACACCTTCGGCCAGCCCCGCACCTGCGAACGCCTCCTCGCCGGCGCCCACAACGCGGCCTTCAGAGACCGCTGCTACCGCTTCGTCAACAACAACGACATCGTTCCGCGGCTCCCGCCCGAGCCCGCCTACACCCACGTCGACGCGCTCCGCTACTTCGACGCCGACGGAGAGCTCCACGAGGCCATGCCGCTCATCGCCGGCCTGCAGGACCGGGTGAAGGGCTACCGCCAGGACATGTTCGCCCCCGAGACCGACGCGATCAAGGACCACCACCTGCCCAACTACCTCGCCGCGTTCGAGAAGAACCTCGCCGGAACCGGCTGAGCCCGTGCCGGAGCAGCGAAGGGACGACGGGTCCACGGCCTCGGCGGTCGCGCGGTCCTGGGGTGCTTCACCGCACCCGGGACGGAGATCGCGGCCGAGATCCTGGAGCGGATCGGGCTCCCGCCCGCCGGGGAGAGTGGATCGCACGGGGCATCCGCCTCGATCACGCGCTCGGCGGCGGACGACGACGCGCCGCGGAGCCGGGCGTGGAAGCCGGCGCGGTACGGGTGGCGGCCGACGCGCTCGACGCCGCCGGCCACCGCCCCTTCGAGGTCGTGAGCCGCCCGGGCCGTCCCCCGACCGGCGACCTGTGGGCGCACCGGACCAGTCGCTCGACCGGCACCGTCGCCCTCACCATCGGCTCGCACGACAGCGCCACGTGGACGTGCAGGTCGACGAAGCCGGGGACGACGGTGGACCCGGTCAGGTCGAGGTCGCCGGGTTCGGTGTCGCCGCCGAGGCCGGCGATGCGCTCGCCCTCGACGGCGAGGCGGTCGCCGTCGACGACGCCGCCGGGCAGGACCAGGCGGGCCCCGGCCAGGGTGATGCGGTTCGTGACGGTCATGGGTGGGTCCTGGATGCCGTTCGCGGGGAGGGGCGGAGTCCCGGGCAGGGGAACGCCGCCCGCCCGGCCCACGGGAACCGGTCCGGTGGGCCGGGCGGCGCGGATCACGGCTGGACGGCCAGCGCGAACACGTGGATCGCTGCGGCACTGGGCAGCGTGACGGAACGGATCGTCTTGCCGGGCGTCAACGGGACGGTGTTGGTGAACACGCCGTAGCCGATGCCGAAGTTGCCCGGTCCGGTGGGCGTGTTGCGGTGGTCCGTGGTGAACGCGGTCTTCGCGCCGTAGGCGTCGGTCGGGGTGCAGCACCAGTTGGGGAAGCCCAACTGGCCGCTGCTGGTGGTGCCGTCGGTGTAGGCGACGGTGACCGTGCCGGAGGCGAAGCCCGCTTCGGCGCCGAGGAAGCCCAGCGCGCTGCCCTGGCCGCCGAAGGTGATCTCCTGGCCGGCGGCCGACACGTTGTCGTTGGTGCCGGCGGCCGCGGACGGCCAGGTGAAGCTGAGGCCGTTGGCGCTGATCGTGGCGCCCGCGGTGGCGCCGGCCCGGGCCAGGGCCTGCGCCGAGTAGCTGTTCCCGGCGCCGTCGAAGTTGCCGGGAGCGGTGTCGCTCTCGGAGGTGGCGCCGACGTTGTTGAACGCGCCCTCCAGCGACGGGTAGGGCACGGTCCGCACGATCGTCTGCTCACCGCTGACGGTGTCGACCCCGGCCGGCCGGGCCCGGTAGCTCGCGGTGGCGGTGATCGCCGTGACCGTGGTCCCGGGAGCGCCCTGGGGGCCGTGCACCGTCACCGTGGCCGACGCGGTTGCGCCCGGAGCGATGCGCGGGAGCGCGACGGTCGCCGGGGTGACGGTCCAGTCGGCGGGGGCGCTGATCCGCAGGTTGGTGTCGTTCAGCGCGACGGCGCCGTGGTCGGCCAGGGTGATCCGGTACGTCCCGGGCTCCTGGGCCGGGCTGACGTCCTGCCAGGTGACGGCGGTGGCGGGGGCCAGGCCGTGGGTCGCGCCGGGGTGGACCCGGTAGAGCACCGTGGCGTGCGGCGGCACGTTCGCGGAGATCACGCCGGTCGTCCCGACGACCTGCTTGGTCACCAGGTCGTCGAGCCTGTAGCCGGCGGCAGCGGGCAGGCCGGCCCGGGCGGCGGTCGTGGTGATGGTCTGCGCGGTGTCGGAGGAGTTGAAGAGCGCGACCGCGCGGTCCCCGCCGGCCAGCGGCTTGCTCAGCACGTCGTAGCCGGTTCCGTCAGCAGGCGACGGTGGTACGGAGCCACCGGCGGAGGGCAGTTGACACGCTTCGACCTCACGGGATCTCGGGGTCAGGGCATGGGTGGCTGCTGTGGTCCCAGCCGGATCAGTTGTACGGGGCTCTGCTCGTTCTTGACAAGATGGCGGGCAAAATAAGCAGCAACACGCACTCAACATGCAAAGTCCGAGCACGAGTGCCCCTGGGGACCGGCCCGGCCGAGCAGCCACCGGACCCAGGAGCGCGACCGGCCGGGCGCCCGCGATGTCACGGGCACCCGGCCGGTCGCGTGCGGGGTCTTCCGGATCCCCGCGGGTCGATCGGCTACGGCAGGGTCCAGCGCTGGTTGGCGCCGCCGTTGCAGTCCCAGATCTCCAGCGGGGTGCCGTCGGCGGTGGCCGCGGCGGGGTCGTCGAGGCAGCGGCCGGACTGGGTGCTCTTCAGGGTGCCGTCCGGCTGGGGCGTCCACTGCTGGTTGGCGCCGCCGGTGCAGTCCCACAGTTCGACCGGGGAGCCGTTGACGGTGGCGCCGCCGGTGACGTCCAGGCACTTGCCGTTGTGGGTGAGGGTGCCGTTGGAACGGGTCCACACCTGCTGCGCGCTGCCGTCGCAGGCCCAGAGCTGCACGGCGGCGCCGCTGGTGCCGGCGGCGGGACGGGCGCAGGTGCCGGGCAGGGCGGAGGCGATCGGGCCGGTGTGGGTGGTGGGCGTGCCGGGGGTGAGGGCGAAGTTGTCGAACTGGTCGGTCTGGTAGCCGGTCACGCCGAGGCCGGCGCGGCCGTTGGTGAAGCTCGCGTCGGTGGCGCTGCCCACGGCGGCACCGTCGATGCTCGCCGTGAGGGTCTCGTTGTCGAGGGTGAGCGCGACGGTGTGCCAGCGGCCGGTGCCGAGGGCGGCGGTGGTGCCGCTCGCGAGGGTGGTGAAGTTCCAGCTGGTGTCGCTCTTGTCGATGGACCAGGCGCCGGTGTCGCTCACCCGCAGGTGGTAGGCGTTCAGGCCGTTGTTGTTGCGGCCCTGCTGGTTGGCCCGGCCGAGGAGCTCGACGGTGCCGGACTGCTCGAACATGGTGTCGGCGGTGACGGTGTAGTTGGACCAGCTGCCGTCGCCCATCATCGTGTACGGGGCGTTGTAGCGCTCGTCGGTCCAGCGGATCGGCGAGGTCGGGGCCATCTGGCGCAGGCAGGTGCCGGTGCGCCCGCCGCCGCAGGCGACGGTCTGGAAGGCGCCGTTCATGTCCGTGAAGTACTTCGGCGAGGTGGTCGTGGCCGGGGTGTCGAAGCCGTCCGCGTAGGGCAGCTTCATCGGCGCGGCGGCCGGCGGGGTGGCGGTGCCCTTGCCCTGGCCGGTGGTGGTGGTCACGGTGTAGATCCGGCCGGGCTGGAGGGTGAGCGTGTAGCGGCCCCCGGACGGGGTGACGTCCTTCTGCTTGACGAACCACTGCGCCGGGTCGGTGGAGCCGAGGTCGGTGGACCAGACGTGGACCTTGCCGGTGGACAGGCCACCGGTGACGGTGAAGTTCGCGGTCTGGGCGGCGGTGGCGTCCAGGGTCTCGATGACGGTGCTGTAGTCGCGCTTGTTCGTGCTCTTCAGCGTGACGTAACTGCCGTTGGCGCGTGCGCCGCCGAGGTAGCCGCTCGCGGCGTCGATGTAGCTCCAGCCGGGCTTGGTGAACTGGGTGGTGTGCGCGGTGACCCAGGTCGTCCTCCCGATGCCGTAGTTGCCGGACCACGGCTGGTTGGCGATCGACATGCCGTCGGTGGAGAAGAAGAGGTCGGGGTAGAGCGCGGCGATGACCGGCCAGTTGATGAACGAGGTCATCTTCCCGTCGAGGTAGCCCCGGTTGATCCCGCGCGCCACCGCCGGGGCGCCGCTGTTGAGGTCCTGGGAGCCGTTCTCGCTCGCCCACAGCGGCTTGCCGAGCGCCTGGGCGGTCGGCGTGCTCGGGCACTCGGTGAAGGAGCTCATGTACCCGCAGGGGTAGTGCACGCCGACGACGTCGACGGCGTTCTTGAACGCCGGGTCGGCGGCCATGGCGTCGGCCACCTCCCAGGTGTCGTCGGCGGCGACGACCTTGGTGGCGCCGTAACCGCGCGCGACGAGCGTGCTCTTGAGGTTCTCGTACCAGGCCTTGTCGAAGCCGCGCTCGTTCCAGCCGCCGAGGTAGGAGACGTTCAGGTGGTGCTGGCCGGCGCAGCCCATCCACGACATCACGTAGTCGATGGAGTCCTGGGACCAGAAGTTGCCGCCGCTGCCACTGTTCCCGATCCAGCCGGGGGCGCCCCAGGACAGGCCGATGAACGTGATGTCGGGGTTGCGGGCCTTGGCCTGCTCGGCCAGCCACCACTCGTAGCCCTGGTTGCAGTCGACGGTGCCCCTGGTGTGCTCGATGCTCGGCTCGGCGCCGTCGGTGGAGTTGGTGTCGCCGCCGATCTCCAGCTTCAGCACCTGCAGCGAGGCGCCGTAGCCGGGCTTGAACAGGTAGTCCAGCAGTTGGCTGCGCTGGGGCTCCGGATAGTCCACCAGCAGGCGGGAGTTGCCACCGCCGCCGGAGATCGCGCCGACCCCGTCGAAGGTCAGGCCCGGCTTGGTGCCGTCGACGGTGACGGCGGTGGAGGTGGCGGCGGTGGGGGTGGTGGG
>NZ_JBIVVI010000606.1:0-5508 GCF_044757675.1 Kitasatospora sp. NPDC091257 | reverse complement strand
GGGGCGGGGGCCGGTCAGATCAGGCCGGTCTGGGCGGCGGCGGTCAGGAACGCCTCGGCGGCGAAGTCGATGTCGGCGGCGGTGTGGCGGGCGGTGACCGCGATGCGCAGCCGGGCGAGGTCGTTGGGGACGGCGGGGGTGACGACGGGCAGGCCGATGACGCCGGCCTTGCGGCAGGCGGTGGCGTAGTCGTAGGCGGCGTCGTCGCTGCCGGCGATGACGGGCAGGACGGCGGTGGTGGAGTGCATGGTGGAGATGCCGGCGTCGTTGAGGCGCTTGCGCAGGCGCCGGGCCTGGGTCTGGGTGTGGGTGACGCGTTCGGGCTCGCGGCGCAGGATGCGCAGGGATTCCAGGGCGGCGCCGGTCTGGGCGGGGCCGAGGGCGGCGGAGAACAGGAACGGGCGGGCGGCGTAGCGCAGGTGGCCGATGAGGTCGTGGCTGCCGGCGACCCAGCCGCCCATGGAGGGGATGGCCTTGGAGAGGGTGCCGAGTTTGACGTCGACGCGGACCTTGTGGTCGAAGTGTTCCTCGATGCCGCCGCCGGTTGCGCCGATGACGCCCAGGGCGTGGGCCTCGTCGACCATGAGCAGGGCGTCGTAGCGGTCGCAGACCTCGCGCAGTTCGGGCAGCGGGGCGATGTCGCCGTCCATGGAGTAGACGCTGTCGACGATGACCAGGCGGACGCCGGTGGGGGCGGCGGCCTTGAGGCGGCGCTCCAGGTGGTCGACGTCGTTGTGGCGGAAGCGGGTGACGGTGGCGCCGGACAGGCGGCAGCCGTCGACGATGGAGGCGTGGTCGTACTTGTCGATCAGGACGGTGTCGCCGGCGCCGACCAGGGCGCCGACGGTGCCGACGTTGGCGGCGTAGCCGGAGCCGAAGACCAGGGCGCGTTCGCGGCGGGCGAAGCGGGCGACCTCGGCCTCCAGTTCCTCGTGCAGGGGGATGGTGCCGGCCAGGGCCCGTACGCCGTGGTTGCCGGTGCCGTAGACGTCGACGGCGGCCTTGGCGGCGGCCACGACGCGCTCGTCGCCGGCCAGTCCGAGGTAGCTGTAGCCGGACATCATGAGCAGGCGCTCGCCGTCGAGGTCGCAGTAGGCGCTGTCGCGTTCCATGGTGTAGGCGACGAAGCTGTTGCGCCGGGAGGGGTCGGACTCCAGTGCGGCCACGCGGGCGTTGGTTGCGGCGAGCTTCGGCTCCAGGCGGTTCCATGCTCCGGTGGCGTTCACGGGCGTTTCTCCTTCACGGCGTCACGGTTTTCACGGCTTTCGCGGGCATTCGGCTTCCCGTCCGCGGGGGCGGGGGCCCGGGGTGGCTGCGGGGGTGTTTTCTCGAAGCCTTCACGCGGGGTGCTCAAGGATGGCTACATTTCTACGGCAGGATGCGCAAGGCGTCCGCAATAGCCGCTTTCCTGGCCTGCGGGAACGCTCTGACGTGCAGAAACCTTGCGTCCACGACGCATTGACCGGCCGGTGGGTATGTTTTCTCGGCCGGTGTTGACACCGCGCGATGCGGCGAATGTATGGTCGAAATCCGCTGAAACCGAACGGCTGGTCGGCGGTTTATTGTTACGATCCGCGATTTCCCGCGCCGACGGCCGGATACGGGCCGTCACTTCTGCTTTGACTCAAGGGGGTTGGAGCTCGTGTCGAAAGGCTTCAGGGAAGACGGTCCGTCCGGCAGATCGGGGGCGCGCGCATGCTGATCCGCCTCACCGGTCTGGTGGCCGTCGAGCACCAGGACGGCGCCCCGCAGCACCTGTCCAGCGCCCAGGCCCAGGTGGCGTTCGCCCGCCTGGTGCTGGAGCGTTCCAGCGGTACCAGCCGCGACCAGCTGGCCGACACCATCTGGCCCGACGGCCTGCCCGACACCTGGGCCTCCGCGCTGCGCAGCGTGGTCTCCCGGGTGCGGGCCTTCGTCACCGCGCCGGGTCAGGGCCCGGGTGCGACCCCGTTGATCGCCCAGGGCGGGCGGTACGTGCTGCGGCTGCCCGCGGACGCGGCCGTGGACCTGGAGGCGGCGGCCTCGGCGGTGGGCGAGGCCGGCGAGGCGCTGGCGGCGGGCGGCCACGCGGTGGCCCAGCAGCTGGCCGCGGGGGCGCTGTCGAACCTGCGCGGGGCGTTCCTGCCCGACCACGAGGGCGAGTGGGCGCAGGGGGTGCGCGAGCACGTGGAGGAGTTGCGCATCGGTGCGCTGGAGACGGCGAGTCTGGCGGCCTCCGCGCTCGGCGAGGAGCACCACGCGCTGCGCTGGGCCGACGAGGCGGTGCGCCGGGCCCCGTTCCGCGAGAGTGCCTACCGCTGCCGGATGGAGGCGCTGGCCGCCGCCGGCAACCGGGCCGAGGCGCTGCGCTGCTACCAGCAGTTGCGTCAGGTGCTGGCGGAGGAGTTGGGCATCGACCCGGCCGCCGAGACCCAGGAGCTCTACCTCGCGCTGCTGCGCACTCCCGCCCCCGCGGCGCCCGCTCCGGCGGCGGTGCGGGCGGTGGACCCGGTGCTGATGGGCATCTTCGAGCCGCTGGCGCTGGCCCGGCTGGCCCGTCCGGTGCCCGCGCCGGTGCGCGCCGCCTGAGGCCCGCCCGTCCCTCCCCTCCTTTTCCCGCCGCCGTCCGGCGCCGTCCGCCGCCGTCCGGCCCGTGCGGCGCGCCCGGCCCGTGCGCCGTGTCCGCCGTGTTCCGCCGCCCCGCCGGTCCCCCCGTCCGGCGGGGCGCGCGCGTGCCGCCCGGTCGCGGCCGGTCGCACTCCGCCGTGCCCCGCCGGCGTCCCGGGGGGCGGGGGCCTGCGGCGATGCCCGTCGCCGGTGCCTCTCGTGCCGGCGCCGTGTCCGGGTGGCGCGGCGGCCGTTGTGCGGTCGCGGCGCCCGGTCGCCCGGGCCCGGGGGCGTGTTGCGCGGCTGTTGCGGTGAGCGTGGCGGCCGGGTCGGGCATAGTAGCGTCGTGTACGTGAAGTCGCGCACACGGCGCGGTCTTTGGCCATCGAACGGACGGGGGTCGAGTGTTGGGAAGGGGTGGTGGGTGTGGGACGGGCACGCGTGGCGGCGCGGGTGATCGTGCACCCTGGTGTGGAGGACGTGAGCGTCCAGCAGGTGCTGGAGGCGCTCGCTGATCCGGCCCGCAGGACGGTGGTGCGCACGCTCGCGCACTCGGGAGCCGATCTGAGCTGCGGTTCCTTCGACCTGCCGGTGGGGCGTTCGACCTCCAGCCACCACTTCGGTGTGCTGCGCGAGGCGGGGCTGCTGCGCCAGTACTACGTGGGCACCACCAAGATGAACGCGCTGCGCAGCGAGGAGCTGGAGCGGCGGTTCCCGGGGCTGCTGGCGGCGGTGGTGGCGGCCGCGGACGCGGAGGCCGGGCAGGGGGGCGGGGTGTGCGCGGGGCCGGGGGTGTGAGGGCGGGCCGGTCGTCGACGGTAAGGGAGTTGAGCGTCCGTCGGTCGGCTGCGGCCCCCCGTGGGGCGGGGCGGGCGGGGGCGGGGCGTAGGCTTGCCGCCCATGATCGACAGCGACGACCCCGGGCGGGGACGGGACGGCACGCGCCGGTGGGTCCAGGGGCACCTCGGGCCCGGTGAACGCGTCACCGCGGTGACCGCGCTCAAGGGCGGCTGGACCTCGCGGATGCGCCGCCTGGACGTCGAACGCCCCGGCGGCGCGGCCCCGTACGCGCTGGTGCTGCGCTCCTTCGTCAAGCCGTTCTACCGCCGCCACGCCCCGGGGCTGCTGGCCCGCGAGGCCGCCGTGCTGCGCCTGCTGGAGGGCAGCGGCATCCCGGCGGCGCGGCTGGTCGCGGTGGACGCGGCGGGGGCGGTGTGCGAGCACCCGTCGCTGGTGATGACCCACCTGCCCGGCAGCGTGCGCCTGGCCGAGGACGGCGACGCGCCCGCCCGCGCCGACCTGCTGGCGGCCCAGCTGGCCGCCGTGCACGCCCTGGCGGTCGGCGAGCGGGAACGGCCGCGCGCCTGGCAGGCGTGGACGGCCCCCGACCGGGTCGCCGTGCCCGTGGGCACCGCCCGTACCGGCCTGTGGGAGCGGGCGGTGGAGGTGATCGGCGGCGAGGCGCCCGCGCACCACGCCTGCTTCCTGCACCGCGACTTCCACCCCGGCAACGTGCTGTTCACCGGCACGGGCACCGGCCTCGCGGTCGCCGGGGTCGTCGACTGGGTGGAGACCTCCTGGGGCCCGGCCGACCTGGACGTCGCCCACTGCGCCACCGCCCTGGCCCTGCTGCACGGCCCCGGGGCGGGCCTGGCCTTCGCCGACCGCTACACCGCCGCCGGCGGCCGCGACCTCGCCGAGGGCCGCGCGCACCTGTACTGGCGGCTGCTGGACGCCCTCGCCTTCGCCCCCGACGCGCAGAAGGTCGCCGAGCCCTGGCGGGAACTGGGCCGCACCGACCTGACACCCGCCGTGCTGACCGGGCGCCTGGAGGACTACCTGCAGGGCCTGTTCGACCGCTACGCCTGAGGGGGCCCGGGCGGTTCGGGCCGCGGCGGGCCCGGGCGGGTGCGTGGGCGGGGCGGCAGGCGTGGGCGGCGGTCAGGCGTGGGGGGCGCCGTGGGGGCCGGCGTGGGCGAGCGGCGGGGCGATGGCCTGGGCGTCGGCGCCCTGGCCCACCCACAGGCCGATCAGCAGCGCCGCCGCCGCCTCCAGCAGGTGGGCGCGCTCCAGCGGCCCGGCCGTCAGCGGCTCGCAGCCCGTGTCCCGGACCAGAGCCGCGACGGTGGCCAGCGCCCGATCGTCGTCCCCGCACAGCGGCACCGCCAGCGCCCGCCCGTCGAAGACCGGCGGACGCAGGTCCCACACGCTCGCGTGGCAGAGGTTGAACGCCTTGACCACCCGCGCCCCGGGGGCGGCGGCCGCGATCCGCTCGGCCGCCGAGGGCCCCCGTCCGGTGGCCAGGGCGAACCCCTCGGCCACCGGGTTGGAGCAGTCCACCACGGTGCGCCCCGCCAGCGCCCGCGCGTGCGCGCCGGCCACGGCGGGCGCGGCCCGGTGCGGGAGGGCCAGCAGCACCGCGTCCCGCCCGTGCGCCACCGCCTGCCCGACCCCGCCCCACCGGGCACCGCCCGCGTCCCCCGCCGCACCGGCCGCCCGGCCCGCGTCGCGCCCGCCCACCAGCACCTCGTGCCCGGCCCGCACCCACGCGCCGCCCAGCGCCCGCGCCATCGCCCCGGTACCGACGATCCCGATCCTCATGCCACAACTCCCCTGTCCCCTGCGGCCCGTACGGCCCTCGCCACGACAGTAGGCGCCGGATCGGGCACCATCCGGTACATGACCGACCACCAGGAACTTCTCGCCGACTGCCCCGCCCGCCTCGCCTTCGACCTGCTCGCCCACACCTGGGACCCGGTCGTCCTGTGGGCGCTGCGCCACGGCCCGGTGCGCCCGCACCAACTGGTGCGGCGCATCGGCGGCATCAGCCCCAAGGTCCTCAACCAGTGCCTGCACCGCCTGTGCGACGCCCAGGCCCTGGAGGAACTGCGGCTGGCCGCCGCCGAGGAACTGGCCCGCGCC
>NZ_JBIVVI010000605.1:0-5510 GCF_044757675.1 Kitasatospora sp. NPDC091257 | reverse complement strand
AAGTTCGAGACCTATGCGATCAGCCGCATCCGCGGCGCGATCATCGACGAACTGCGTGCCCTGGACTGGATCCCGCGCTCGGTACGGCGAAGGCCCGGGCGACGTCGGAGGTGAGCACCCGGAAGGCGGGTCGTTCGGCGGCGAGCAGGTCGAGGATCCCGGCGGCCACGTCCTCGGCCGCCTGGGCGTTGGCGAAGGCGCCGCGGGTGCGGTCCAGGTAGGCGGCCAGGGCCGGGGCGTACGGCCCGGCCTGTTCGGCCGCGTCGTCCGTCAGGCCCACGTTGCTGACGAACTCGCTGGCCACCGCGCCCGGCTCGATGACGCTGACGGAGACGCCGGCGGTGGCCGCGACCGGGGCGAGCGACTCCATGTAGCCCTCGACCGCGAACTTGGCGGCGCAGTAGGCCTCGTTGAAGGGCTGGCCGACCACGCCGCCGACGCTGGTCACGGTCAGCACGCGGCCCTTGCTCGCCCGCAGCAGGGGCAGGGCGGCCTTCGTGGTGTGCAGCACCCCGAAGAAGTTGACCTCCATGACGGCGCGGACGTCGTCGACGCTCTCCTGCTCCAGGGTGCCGATGTGGCCGGCGCCGGCGTTGTTGACCAGCGCGTCCAGCCGGTCGACGCCGGCCAGGCAGGCCTGGACCGACGCGGGGTCGGTGACGTCGAGCGTCCGGAGGTCGACGGTGACCCCGGCTTCCTCGGCGGCCGCCAGCAGCGGGCCGGCCTTGGCGGTGTTCCGCATGGTGGCGATGACGTGCCAGCCGGCGCGGGCGGCGGCGACGGCGGTGGCCAGGCCGATGCCGGAGGAGGTGCCGGTGATCAGGACGGTCCGGTCGCTCATCTCGCTGGACTCCCAGTGCTTATGGATCATAACCAATATGATCCATAACTATGTGGGCTGACATTTCACTTTGTCAAGCACCTGGATAGTCTGGTGGCCATGTCCCACCCACCGGATGACCTCACCCAGGAGATCGTCGGACTCTTCGCGGCCGTCAACCGCCGCTACGGCCGGGAGTCCGAGGCGGCCGCGGCGGCCCACGACCTGACCGCGCTGCAGGCCAAGGCGCTGCTCGCCGCCGAGGTCCCGGTCCCGACGCGTCGGATCGCCGAGCGGCTGCACGCGGAGCCGTCCAATGTGACGGTGATCGTCGACCGCCTGGAGTCCCGCGGCCTGGTCGAGCGCAGCGTCGATCCCGCCGACCGTCGTGTCAAGCACGTCGCCGCCACCGCCGCCGGCCGCGAGGTCGCCGCGGATCTGCGCGCCCGCATGCCCTTCGCCGGCGACCCGCTGGCCCGGCTCGACGCCGAGCAGCGCGGGTCGCTGCGCGAACTCCTGCGGCTGGTCCTGGAGGCATGACGGCGGACCCCCGGGCGACTGCCCGGGGGTCCGCCGTCCACATCGCGTTGCCGCTCGCCCGCGCCGCCGGTAGGAACCGCCGGAAGGGCCGTCACCGCATGCGCTGCGATGACGGCCCTTCAAAATGCTCGGGGGGGGGTGATTCCCCGGCCGGGGCGACTACTTCGCGCCGAAGGCCTTCTCGATGTCCTCGACGACCTTCTCCGCCGCGATCGGGCCGGAGCTGCTGCTCCACACCTGGCCGTCGACGCCCATGAGCTGGTTGGTGCCGACGGCCTTGAGGCGGGTGAACGCCTCCTGCCTGCGGGCGGTCTCCAGGGCCTTCTCGCCCTCGGCGTTCAGGGTGGCGACGAACACCCGGTCGGCGTCGGCCTTGTTGAGGTTCTCCAGGGACAGCGGGTCCGAGTGGGGCTGGGCGCCCAGGCCGTCGGCGATCGGCATGGTGCCGGCGCCGGCCTTCTTCAGCAGGTCGCCGGGCATGTTGGTGGTGTTCATCACGATCGGCCCGTTGGGCATCCAGCGCATCACGACGGCGCTGCCGGTCTTGCCCTCGCCGGCCTTGGCGGCGCGCTTGTCCAGCGCGTCCAGCTTGGCGGTCAGGTCGTCCTTGTGGCCGAGGGCGTCGCCGTACACGGCGAGCACCGAGCGCCAGTCGCCGGCCTTGGGGACGATGGTCGGGGCCACCGCGGAGAGCTTCTCGTACTGGGACTTCTCGATGCCCGAGGAGGCCAGGATGAGGTCGGGGCCGGCCTTGAGGATGGCCTCGATGTTGGGCTCCTTGACCGTGGCGACCAGCGGGACGGCGTCGGCCTTCAGGTAGGCGGGGGCGGTGGTGCCGCCGCGGCTGGCGCTGGTGCCCACCGGGGTGACGCCGAGTGCGAGGGCGGTGTCCAGCGAGGTGTCGTTGAGGGCGACGACCTTCTTGGCCTCGGCCGGGACCTCCACGGCGCCGAAGGCGGTGTCGATGCTGCGCTTGCCGCCCTTGGCGGCGGTGGAGGAGGAGTCGGAGCCACCCGCGGAGCTGCCGGAACCCGAGGAGCCGCACGCGGTCAGGCCCAGGGCGAGGGCGCCGACGACGGCCGTTCCGAGCAGGGTCTTGGTAAAGCGGGTGCCAAGCATGGGTGTTCTCCGAGGAATGGTAGTTTACGGACGAACCGTTTTTCTGAGGTTAGCCTAACCATACGTAAGGCCCTGACAGGGAGGCCCGGTGTGACATTCCGATCACTCCTGCTGCGCGGACTGCTGCCCGCCGGCGCGATACTGCTGCTCGCCGTGCTGGCGAGCCTGCTGCTCGGCGCGGGAGACGTGGGGCCGTCACGGGCGTTCGCCACCCTGCTCGGTGACGGCGACTCCGACTCCCGGTTCACCGTCTTCCACCTGCGCGTCCCGCGGACCGCCGTGGCCCTCGCGGTCGGGCTCGCGCTCGGCGTGGCCGGCACCGTGCTGCAGGCCGCCGCCCGCAACCCGCTGGCCGAGCCCGGCCTGCTCGGCGTCAGCACCGGCGCCTCCTTCGCCGTGGTGATCGCGATCGTGCTCGGCGCCAGCGCCGCGAGCGTCGGCCCGTACGTCGCCGTGCTGGGCGCCGCCGCCGGCTGCCTGCTGGCGCTCGGCGCGGCCCGGCTGCGCGGCGCCGGTGACGACCCCGTCCGCCTGGTGCTCGCCGGCGCGGCGCTGAGCGGACTGATGAACGCCGGCTCCTCGGTCCTGCTGCTGTCCGACGCCCGGGCCGCCGACGAGATCCGGTTCTGGACCATCGGCTCGGTCGCCGGCCGCGGCACCGACCAACTGCTGGCCGTGCTGCCGGTGCTGCTGCTCGGTCTGGTCCTGGCCCTGCTCTCCGGCCCGGCGCTGACCGCGCTCGGCCTCGGCGACGACGTCGCCACCGGCCTCGGCCACAAGCCCCGCCGGGCCCGCGCCCTCGCGGTGACCGCCGTCGCCCTGCTGGTCGGCGGCGCCACCGCGATCGCCGGACCGGTCTCCTTCGTCGGCCTGGTGGTGCCCTTCGCCGCCCGGGCCCTGGTCGGCCCGGACCTGCGCCGACTGCTCGTGGTCTCCGCCCTGCTGGGGCCCGCCGTCGTGCTGCTCGCCGACGTGGCCTCCCGGCTGGTGGCCCGCCCGTACGAGATGCCGCTCGGCGTGATGACCGCCCTGTGCGGCGCCCCCGTCCTGGTCGCCGTCGTCCGCTCGCACAGAATGCCCGCGCTGTGACCCCCACCGTGAAGACCGCGAAAGCCGCCGCCGCGAAGAACGCCGCGAGCCCTGACACGCCATCGGCCGCGACCCGGCTGCCGACCCCGCCCGGCACCCGGCTGCTCGCCCTCGGCGGCCGCTCGGTGCTCGTCCCGGTCCGGCCGCTGCTCGGCGGCGCCGCCCTGCTGCTCGTCGTGGTCGCGGTGACCGCCGTCTGCCTGGCCGTCGGTGAGACGAACCTCGACCCGGTGACCGCCCTGCGCGCCGCCTTCGGCGACGGCACCGCACGCGACGTGCTGCTGGTGGAGAAGCTGCGGCTGCCCCGCGCCGAGGCCGCACTGGCCGTCGGCGCCGCCCTCGGCGTCGCGGGCTGCCTGATGCAGACCCTCGCCCAGAACCGGCTGGCCACCCCGGACACCGTCGGCTTCAACGACGGCGCCACCGCCTTCGCCGTCGCCTCCGTCACCGGCGTCGCCACCCAGCTGCTGCCCTCCGCCGCCGCCCTGGTGGGCGCCGCCACCGCCGCCTCGCTCGCCTTCGCCCTCGGTGGCGGGGCCGGCCGCAACGGCTACCGCTTCCTGGTCGTCGGCCTCGGCATCGGCGCGGTCTTCGGCGCGGTGACCAACCTGATGCTCTCCCGCGCCGCCATCGACGCCGCCAACTCCGCGTACGCCTGGACGGTCGGCACCCTCAACAGCCGGGACGCCGACGCCGTCGGCCTTCTCCGACTCGGCCTGCTGGCCTGCCTGCCCGCCGCCGTGCTGCTCGGCCGCCGGCTGTCGCTGCTGCGCTTCTCCGACGCCGTCGCCACCGGGCTGGGCGTCCGGGTGCGCGGCCTGCGGGTCGGCGTCCTGGTGGTCGCCGTGGTCTGCGCGGGCCTGGCGGTGGCCGTCGCCGGACCGCTCGGCATGATCGCGCTCGCCGCGCCCGAGGCCGCCCGCCGGATCGCCGGACCGCGCTGCGTTCCGGTGCTCACCTCGGCCGCCGCCGGAGCCGCCTTCACCCTGCTCGCCGACCTGATCGGCCGCACCGTCCTGTCGCCGATCGAGGTCCCGGCCGGCCTGGTCACCGCCGTCGTGGGCGGCCCGTACCTGCTCTGGCTGCTGCTCACCACCCGTCCCCGGAGGACCGCATGACCGCCCGTACCGCGACCACCGCGACCGCCGCGACCGCCGGGACCACCGCGCCCGACGGGACCGCCGCCGGAGCGCCCCGGCTGGCGACCAGCGCGCTCAGCCTCGGCCACGACCGCACCATCGTGGTCCGCGAGCTCGACCTCGAACTGCCGCGGCAGCAGGTCACCGTCATCGTCGGCCCGAACGGCTGCGGCAAGTCCACCCTGCTCGGCGGCCTCGCCCGGACCATCGCCCCGCGCTCCGGCGCCGTGCTGCTCGACGGCAAGCCGCTGACGTCGCTGTCCACCCGCGCGATCGCCCGGATCATCGGCCTGCTGCCGCAGTCCGCCACCGCCCCGGACGGGCTGACCGTCCGTGACCTGGTCCGCTACGGCCGCCAGCCGCACCAGGGCCTGCTGCGGCAGTGGTCCGCCGCCGACGCCGAGGCGGTCGAGCACGCGCTCACCGCCGCCGACCTGCACGAGCTGGCCGACCGTCCGCTGGACACCCTCTCCGGCGGCCAGCGCCAGCGCGCCTGGATCGCCATGGCCGTCGCCCAGGACACCGACATCCTGATGCTGGACGAACCCACCTCGGCGCTGGACATGGGCCACGCCCTGGAGGTGCTGGAGATGGTGCGCGGCCTGACGACCGGGCGCGGCCGCACCGTCGTCCTCGTCCTGCACGACCTCAGCACCGCCTGCCGCTACGCCGACCACATGGTGGCCATGCGCGACGGCGAGGTGGCCGCCCAGGGCGCGCCGCGCGACATCGTCACCCCGGAGCTGGTGCGCGAGCTGTACGGGGTGGAGAGCGTGATCCTCACCGACCCGGTGCACGGCACC
>NZ_JBIVVI010000604.1:0-5516 GCF_044757675.1 Kitasatospora sp. NPDC091257 | reverse complement strand
GGGCCTCCCGGGAGTGCTGACCCGGCATCAGCCCCGGCGGCTCCGGGCCGCCCGGCCGCGCACGGCAGGCCGCCGCTCACCGGCCCGCAAGGCCCGCCGACCCGCGATGGGAGCCCGGCGCCGACGGCGGTCCCCGACCGTGGCATGCTGCCCGGCATGACCGACAGCCCGGACACCGGAGCCCCGGACGGGACCCGATCCTTCGCCACCGCGCGCGAGCCGGCCGAGTTCCCCGCCGTCGGGGTCCAGGGGGTGCCCGGTGTCCTGCACGCCGGGGACCTGAGCCGCGGCAGGCCCCGCACCCTGTGCGGGCTCCGCTGCTTCACGGTCTTCCTGTGCCACTTCGAGCCCGGGGACCCGGCCTCGTGCCGGAAGTGCCGGGCCCTGGTCGAGGCCGCGCCGTCCCGGTAGGGCGGGAAGGGGTGTCCGCACGGACCTGCCCGCCGCGCCGGGGCGCGCGGATCGCGATCCGGAACACCGGCCCGGGCCGAGGGCGCCGACCACCAGGGCCTCGTCCAGCGCCTCGTCGTCCTGCCCGACGACGGCCGCGCCCGCACCGCCCCGTCGCCTGACCACGGCATCTGCGGCATCTGCGGCACCGAAAACCGGACCGCCCGGGTGCCGACTCGGTGGAGCCGGCACCCGGGCGGTCCGGGGCGTACGGGGGTTCGCGCCGTGCGGTCAGACGGTGACCCGCTCGGTGCGCTCCGCCGGGACGTCGGCGGGCTGCCCGGCGGTGGCGGAGGCGGCGGGGGTGTTCTCCCGGGGCGTGGGGAGCACGGCCATGATCGCGCCGGAGATCACGATGGTCGCCGCCCAGGCGAGCCCGTACTTGCCGATCGGGGTGTCGGAGAACGGGCCGGCGAACCAGTCGCACTTGGTGAAGGCGAGCCCGATCAGCAGCGCGAGCACCCAGGAGACCATCGCCTGCCAGCAGAAGCCGGCCTTGTACCAGTACGGGCTGTTCCTGCTGGTGTCCATCAGCGCGGCGGCGTCGTAGCGCACCGCACGCGACCGGCGGCGGAACATGTCCACCGCGTAGACGCCGATCCAGGCCGAGAAGGAGACGGCGAGCAGGATCAGGAAGGTGATGAAGGAGCCCAGGAAGCTCTTGGCGACCAGCATCAGCAGCAGGCCGCCGACCAGCGAGATCACGGCGTTGATGCTGACGGCCGTGGCGCGCGGCAGCTTCACGCCCATGGTCTGCGCGGTGAAGCCGGCCGAGTACATGGAGAGGCTGTTGATCAGCAGCATGCCCACGATCGCGGTCAGCAGGTAGGGCACGGCCAGCCAGGTCGGCAGCAGGTCGCCGAGGAAGGAGACCGGGTCCGCGGCCTGTGCCAGGCCGGGCGAGGCCACCGCCATCACGGCGCCCATCAGCACCATCGGCACCATCACCAGGCCGGCGCCGGAGACCGTCACGCCGACGATCTTCCGGCCGGAGGCGGAGTGCGGCAGGTAGCGGGCGAAGTCCGGGCCGGTGGGGACCCAGCTGATGCCGCCGGCGGCGATGGTCCCGATGCCGGCGATCATCATCGCGGTGGTGCCCGCGGGCTTGGAGAAGACCTCGCTCCAGTTCATGGTCGCGATCAGGTAGCCCAGGACCAGGACGCTGAAGACGCCGAAGAGGTACGTCGACCAGGTGTTGCAGACGTTCAGCGCCTTGCGGCCCATGCCGGAGACCAGGAAGGTGCAGGCGACGAAGGCGAACAGCGTGATGACGATCAGCGCGGTGTTGCTCTTGACGCCGAACATCAGGTCGAGGACGGTCAGCACGGCGTAGGCGCCGGTGACGGCGTTGATCGTCTCCCAGCCGAACCGGGCGACCCAGAGGATCGCGCCGGGGAAGAGGTTGCCGCGCACCCCGAAGGTGGCCCGGGAGAGCGTGGCGCCCGGGGCGCCGCCCCACTTCCCGGAGACCGACAGCACGCCGACCATGCCGAAGGAGGCGAGTGCGGCGCACGCGGCGACGACCAGGACCTGCCAGAAGTTCAACTGGTTGAACACCACCAGGGCCGCGCCCATGGTGAGGAGCAGGACGCTGATGTTCGCCGCGACCCAGGTCGGGAAGAGCTCGCGGACTCTGCCCCGGCGCTCGTGGTCCGGGACGGGTTCGATACCGCGGGTCTCTATCGCGCCGTCGACGTCGACGGTGGACAGGTTGTCCATGAGGGTGGCTCCGTGCGTGTGAAGCGGGAGAATGAAACGGGCAAATGGAACATTTGTGGAACTCTTCGCGCGTAGCGCGGGAGTTCAGCCATCCTACTTTGTCCACTTCGTTACGGGTTCGGCCCAGCTGCCCAGCTGCCCAGCGGCCGAGCCCGCCCGCGCCCACCTCGGCGGCGCGGCTTCCGCCGCGGCCTGTTCACCGCCCGCCGGGGTCGGCAGACTGACAGCCGGGAGAGAGAGGAGCCGAGATGGCTGTCACGTTCGCGGGGGCCGACACCCGCCCGATCGGCACCATGACCTGCGACCACGGGTGCGGTGCCGTCTTCCACGACGGCAGGGCCGAGACCGACGGCCCGCTGATCCACCAACGGGCCGCTCTCGCGGGCTGGTTCTACCCCTGCCCCGCACCCGGCGTGCAGATCGACGTCTGCCCCGGCTGCCAGCCCTACGACGGCTACTGACCCGGTGCGGGCGGCGGAGGGATCCCGCACCGCCCGGCGCTGTGCGCCGTCCTGGGGGCGCGCCCCGACCGTGCGTACGCCCCCGGCGCCGCCCCCGGAGGCCGGAACCGCCGGTCACCACCCCCGGCGGGCCGGATTCTCCCCCGCGCAGGGAAGTTGACCCGTTCCCCCCACATCGCGGTGCGTCGTGGTGCATGATCGCAACGTGAGCACCTGGTGGGACAAGCGCCGCAACGCCCGGCTGGCAGAACTGGCGTCCATGCTGGAGTTCTTCGGCGCCGAACCCGTCGAAGACCCCGGCGTCGGCGAACTCGCCCATGCCGCCGCAGCCCTCGCCGAGGAGTACCGCGCCAGCGACCGCGGCCAGGCCATACACCGCGCCGGCGAGCTGCTGGAACAGGCCGCCGCCGCACTGCACACCGCCGACCGCCTGCGCGGCACCCTGCTCCCCGTCGTCAACCACCACCTGCGCGCCGCCGCCGCGGCCCTGTCGCACGCCCGCGCCTGCCTGCACGCCCAGGTGATGGCGGGCACCGCCCGCCCCGGCCCGGCACCGGAAGCCGGCTGACCCACCCCGCTCGCGCGGGGCGACGCGTTCACTGCGCCGCCCCACCGCACGGATCGCCCTGCTCGGCGGCCGCGCCGCCCGCGAAACCGTCGCCCGCAGCGACAGCGGCCCGTACGGAGGCGGCCCGTACGAAGGGTCCGGCGCGGCCACCTCCAGCAGCGACTACTGACATCCCTCCGTCAGGACCGCCGGTGCGGTGGCCGGACCGCTCAGTCCCACGGGCTGGTGGGCACCGGGCCGGGTGCGACGATCGCCGCGATCCCGCCGTCGCGGGCCAGGCCCTCCCCGACCTGCCCCCAGCCTTCCGGGACGCCGAAGGTCAGCAGGTCGGCCCGGTGCTCCTCGTCGCGGAGGAGCTCGACGTGGCCCTCGCAGAGGTCCTCGGTGCCCCGTCCGGCCGGCGGGCCGCCGAAGCTGGCGGCGTCCGCCGGACCGCGGCGGAAGGGCCCGGTCAACGCCGAGAGCGAGCAACGCGGCCACGGCCGCCGTGTCGGGGGCGGTGAGCGGCCGGGCGCGCAGCGCCTGCCAGAGGAGGAGAACCAGGCCCAGGTAGGCCGGCGCGGCGATCCACATCAGCGCGACACGGTGGCGCGCGGACACCCCGCGCGGCCTGGTGGCGAGGCCCACCAGGGCGATGACCGGCATCAGGGCCATCAGGGCCATCAGGACGGCGGTGACGGCCAGCGGCCGGTTCACGGCCCACGCCCGCCGCACCAGCTCCGAGGACCTGCCGACCCACACCGTGCGACGTCCTTCTCCGCAGCCGCTCCGGTACCTCCTGCGGAAGAACACCATGGCCCGCAGCCGGCGGACGGGCACGCCGCCGGGCCGCGTGCCGGCGCCCCGTAACGTCCACGGGCGAATCCCCGGACGACCGGCCGCCTGCCGCGCCTACGACGTTCGGGCGCCTCACCCGGGGCCGGGCGACGCCTCGCCCGGGAGTTCGGACGGCAGGTGGTCGTAGCCGAATCGGCCGGGCACCGCCCGGGCGAGCGCCCGGACCAGCGCGGCCGGCGGTGCGGCGAAGACCCCGGGGTAGTCGCGCTCGCCCCGCTCCGGCCGGACCGGCCAGGCCAGCCGTTCCCGGTCCAGGTCGTACCGCGCGTCGACCCCCTCCCGGTTGCCCCGGGCGTCCAGGCGGGACCAGCGGCCGTCCAGGTGCACGGCGTTGAGGGCGTGCAGCACGAATCCGCCCTCGCCGTCCTCCAGCCGCTGGTAGCACAGGCCGGTCGGCACGCCCTGCGCCCGCAGCAGCGCGGCCAGCAGGTGCGACTTGCCGTGGCAGATCGCGTTGCGCGCGGCCAGCACCTCGGAGGCGCGGAACGCCCCGCTGTACGCGCCCGCGTCCGCGGAGTGCGCCACCCGGTCGCGGACGTGGTGGTACGCCGCCTCCGGCGCGGCCAGCTCGGCGGCCAGCCGCCGCAGCTCCGGGTGCTGATGGTCGATCACCTCGTCCGCCCCGAGGTAGGCGGCGAGGTCGTCGGTCTCCGGTTGCAGGATCATGCCGCCCACGGTGCCGGGCGCACCGTCCACCGCGGGCGGAATTCCACCCCCTGGACAGGCGGCAGGGGACAGGGGACAGGGCCCGGGGCCGCACTGCCCGCCTTGCCCGGGTGGCGGGGCGAACGGCAGGGTACGGGCAGCCGTGGCCCCGCCTCGTCCCCGCGGGCACCGCTCGTCCCCGCCCCGCATCTCCGCTCCGGAAGGCACCCGCGATGACCGACACCACCCGCCCCGCACCCGGCCCCGCCGTTCCACCGGTCGATCCGCACGCCCAGGGGGAGCCGGACGACCGGGAGCAGGGGCTGCTCGGCGACGTCCGGCACCGGGTCCGCCTCCGGGCCGCCGGGACGGGCCCGCGCGCGATCGCCCAGGCCCTCGCCGCCGCCCGGAGGATCGAGCGCACCGCCTACCGGCACACCGGCGCCGGGGAGGAGGAGGCCGCCCTCCACGCGGCCACCGCCCGCGACGAATGGCAGCGCGTCCACGACCACGTCGCCGCCACCGCCTCCCCGCTCTACGACCCGGACGACGACCCCGAACTCCAGCGGGCCCTGGGTCGTGAGCGCCACCGACGGGAGGTCGCCGCCCGCGCCCGCGAGGCCGCCGGCCTCGACCGCCTCACCGACGGCGACCACCAGCCGTCCGCGACCACCCCACCGGCACCCTCGGCCCGGCCCTGCTGCTGCACCGGGTCGTGCCGCGCCGGGGCATGAGCCGGCCGGGCGCTACGGCGCGGGTCAGGCCGGGACGAGGTCCCACAGCTGGTCGGGGGTGCCGGCGGCGGGTGCCTGGGTGACCGCTCCTCCGGCCCGGGC
>NZ_JBIVVI010000603.1:0-5519 GCF_044757675.1 Kitasatospora sp. NPDC091257 | reverse complement strand
GCCCCGGGCCCCGGGCCCGGCCGGCCCCCCCCGCGGGCGGGGCGGGGGGCCCCGCGGCCGTGGACCGTCCGGGCCGCTCAGGCCCGGACGGTCGCGCTCCAGGCGGCCTCGGCGGCGGCCAGGGCGGGCGCCGGGTCGGCGCCCGTCGCCCCGGCCAGGGCCGACACGCACGCCCGGACGGTGTCCAGCGCGGCCGCCCGCCCGTAGTGGTTGACCCGCAGCATCGAGCCGGCCAGGGCGCCGCCGCCCGGCTGGACGGGCAGGGCCGGGTCGAGGCGGGCGGCGAGGGCGGTCGCGTCGACGCCGTCCGGGGTGCGCAGGGTGGTGGCGACCGGGGCCGCGTGGGCGTCCTCGACGACGTACGGGGCCAGGGTGCCGAGCGCGCGGACGCCGGCCCGGGTGGCGGCCGAGGCGGCGCGGTGGCGGGCGATCACGGCCGGCAGGCCGTCGGCGGCGATCCGGTCCAGGCAGGCGCCGAGCGCGAGCATCTCCAGCTGGGCCGGGGCGTGCGGCAGCACCGCGCGGCCGGCGTCGGTCCAGCGCTCCTTCCAGTCGAGCAGCGAGAGGTAGGAGCGGCGCGGGGCGGCCGGGTTGGCGGCGATCCGCTCCCAGGCGCGCGCGGAGACGGAGACGGCGGAGACGCCGGCCGGGCCGCCCATCGCCTTCTGGCCGCCGATGACGCACAGGTCGACGCCCCACTCGTCGGTGAGCAGCGGCTCGGCGGCGACGGAGGCGACCGCGTCGAGCATCAGCAGCGCGCCGTGCTCGCGGACCACGGCACCGATCCCGGCGACCGGGTTGGTGTTGCCGGTCGCGGCCTCGGCGTGCACCAGGGAGACGAAGTCGATCTCCGGGTCGGCGTCGAGGGCCTCGGCCACCTGCTCGGCGCTCACCGCGCTGTCGAAGGGCACGGCCAGGTCGACGACCTTCGCCCCGCAGGAGCGCAGCCAGTTGCCGAAGGTCTGCCCGTACGGGCCGGTGACGATGTTGAGGGCGGTCGAGCCGGGGTGCGCGGCGCCGCGGATCGCGGCCTCCAGGGGGAGGAGCGCCTCGCCCTGGGTGACGATCACATCGGCCTCGGTGTGCAGCAGCGCGGCCACCCGGTCCTCGATCGCCGCGAACTCGGCGGCGCTGAGCGGGGGCAGGTCGAGGAAGGGACTCACGTCTTGATCGCCTTTCGCGGGGGTGGGGTGCGGAAACGAGTCTGCCGCATCATGACTGCTTACACGGAACCCGCCCGTCGGTAGAGTGCGGCCATGAGCGATGGCGCGGTGCTGCACGTGCGGGGTCGGGTGCTGGTCGGTCCGCAGGACGTCCGGGACGAACTCTGGGTGGTGGACGGCCGGGTGAGCTTCACCCGCCCGCCGACCGCCGGGGACGTGCGGACGGTGAACGGCTGGGTGCTGCCCGGCCTGGTGGACGCGCACTGCCACGTCGGCCTGGACGCGCACGGCGCGGTGGACGCCGCGACCAGCGAGAAGCAGGCGCTCACCGACCGGGACGCCGGCACCCTGCTGATCCGCGACGCCGGCTCGGCCGCCGACACCCGGTGGATCGACGAGCGCGAGGACCTGCCCCGGATCATCCGGGCCGGGCGGCACATCGCCCGCACCCGCCGCTACATCCGCAACTACGCGCACGAGATCGAACCCGGCGACCTGGCCGCCTACGTGCGGGCCGAGGTCCGGCGCGGGGACGGCTGGGTGAAGCTGGTCGGCGACTGGATCGACCGCGAGCGCGGTGACCTCGCCGCCTGCTGGCCCGGCGACGCGCTGGCCGAGGCGATCGCGGCGGCGCACGAGGAGGGTGCCCGGGTCACCGCGCACTGCTTCTCCGCCGAGTCGCTGCCGGACCTGCTGGCGGCCGGGATCGACTGCGTCGAGCACGCCACCGGGCTGACCGAGGAACTGATCCCGGCCTTCGCCGAGCGCGGGGTGGCGATCGTGCCGACGCTGGTCAACATCGCCACCTTCCCGGACCTCGCGGCCGGCGGCGAGGCCAAGTTCCCGGCCTGGTCGGCGCACATGCGGCGGCTGCACGAGCGCCGGTACGACACCGTGGGCGCCGCGCACGACGCCGGCATCCCGGTGTTCGTCGGGACGGACGCGGGCGGCTCGCTGGCGCACGGGCTGGTCGCGGACGAGGTGGCGGAGCTGGTGAAGGCGGGGCTGAGCCCGGCGCAGGCGCTGTCGGCGGCGAGCTGGGGAGCGCGCGAGTGGCTGGGACGGCCGGGGCTGGAGGAGGGCGCGCCGGCGGACTTCGTGGTGTACGCGCAGGATCCGCGGGCGGACGTCCGGGTGCTCGCGGACCCGCGGCTGGTGGTGCTGCGGGGGCGGCCGGTCGGGTAGCCGCGGACCCGGTCGACCTGCCTCGATCCCATGATCATCCGCTGAAAGCGCTGTCGGCGTAGGCCGATAGGGTGGCGACCATGGCACCGCGTCCACTGAACGAGATCGTCGAGCCCGGCTGGGCCACCGCCCTGGAACCCGTCGCCGGACGGGTCGCCGCGATGGGCGACTTCCTGCGCGCCGAACTGGCCGCAGGCCGAACCTACCTGCCCTCCGGCCCGAACGTGCTGCGGGCCTTCCAACAGCCCTTCGCCGACGTACGGGTGCTGATCGTCGGGCAGGACCCGTACCCGACGCCCGGCCACGCCGTCGGGCTCAGTTTCTCGGTGGCGCCGGAGGTGCGGCCGATCCCGGCGAGCCTGATCAACATCTACCGGGAGTACGGCACCGACCTGGGCCTGCCGCAGCCGTCCAACGGGGACCTCACCCCGTGGACGCAGCAGGGCGTGCTGCTGCTCAACCGCGTGCTCACCGTGCAGCCGCGCAAGAGCGGCCAGCACCGCGGCAAGGGCTGGGAGGCGGTCACCGAGCAGGCGATCCGGGCGCTGGTGGCGCGCGGCGGCCCGCTGGTGGCGATCCTGTGGGGGAGCGACGCCCGCAACCTGCGCCCGCTGCTGGGCAACGTCCCGTCGGTGGAGTCGGTCCACCCCAGCCCGATGTCGGCCGACCGCGGCTTCTTCGGTTCGCGGCCGTTCAGCCGGGCGAACGAGCTGCTGGTGCGGCAGGGGGCGCAGCCGGTGGACTGGCGGCTGCCGTAGCCGCCGGTGCGGCGCGGCCGCGGTAGGCCGGTACGGCGCGGCTGCCGTAGCAGAACTGGGTCAGCGCAGAACGCCAATCTCACTCCAACGAGTGAAATGACTTTCTGTGTTACTCATGTGACGGATTGTTCGAGAAGACTGGCGGCTCATCGTTTCATCTGTGTGGGGGTATCGCCATGTCTTCTCGCCGAATCGTTTCCGCCGCCGCGGCCACCGCCGTGGTGGCGAGCACCCTGCTCACCGCCGCGCCCGTCCACGCGGCCGAGCCCGCCCCGTCACCCGGCAAGGCGCGCGCCGTCACCGCCGAACTCGACCTGGACGTCAGCCTGTTGAACAAGGCGGTGGACGTCCCGGTGAACATCGCGCTGAACAAGGTGGAGTCGCCGGCGCAGCGCGACGGATCGATCCTGACGGCCACGGTGGCCGGGGTCGACCAGACCGGCCCGGTCGAGCTCGTCAAGGCCGACATCGGCAAGGCGGTGACCAGGGTCGACGCCAAGGGCGCCACCGCCTCCGTCAAGCTGGTCAACGCCGACGTGCACGCCCCCGGCCTGCCCACCACCGCGCTGCTCGGCCTGGAGGCGATGAGCGCCGAGGCGACCTGTCCGGTCGACGGGCAGCCGACCGCCGACGTGGTCGCGCCGGTCAAGCTCAGCGTGCTCGGCAAGCCGGTCACCGTCGGCGTGTACGGCCCGACCAAGGTGGACGTGCCGCTGGTCGGCAGCGTCTCGGTGGAGTTCTCCAAGAAGACCGTCACCACGACCACCGCCGCCGCCTCCGCCCTGGAGGTGCAGGTGGAGGTGAACCCGCTCAACCTGAACGTCGCCAAGGTCACCGGGAAGGTCACCGTCGCCTCGGTGAGCTGCGAGAAGCCCTCCGCGCCGTCGACCGCCCCGACCGGCCCGGCCACCACGGGTACCGCGGGCACCGCGCCCGCCGGTGCGCCCGCCGCTCAGCCGGTCGCCGACACCACCACCTCGCGGGCCGCCGGTCCGCAGGCCGCGGTGGAGAAGTCGGAGAAGGGGGAGAAGCTGGCCGCCACCGGCGGCAGCAGTGCCACCGGCCCGCTCGCCGCGGGGGCCGCCGCCCTGGTCGCGGGCGGGGCGGCCGCGCTGTGGGCCACCCGGCGCCGTCGCGCCGCGCACGCCCGTCGTCACTGACCATGCCCGTGCCGTCACCGACGGCACCCGGAACGGCGGGAGTGCCACCCCCGGCACTCCCGCACCGTGACCGTGCCAATGCGGACGGTTGGTTCACATGCGCGTTACACGAGAGGAACAACCGGGAAACGGCGGCTTGCAACGCTACGCGGGCACCCACCACCCAGCAATGCGAGGGACACGACGTGGCAATCAAGGCCGAGTACATCTGGATCGACGGCACCAAGCCGACCGCGAAGCTCCGTTCCAAGACTCGCGTCCTGCCCAACGCCGACAAGATCCCCACCTGGGGCTTCGACGGTTCCTCGACCAGCCAGGCCGAGGGCCACGCCTCGGACCGCGTGCTGGACCCGGTGCGTGTGGTGCCGGACCCGATCCGCGGCGGCGACAACATCCTGGTCCTCTGCGAGGTCCTGGAGACGGACGGCACCCCGCACGTCTCCAACACCCGCGCCCTGCTGCGTGAGGTCGCCGAGAAGTACACCGCGCAGGAGTCGATCTTCGGCATCGAGCAGGAGTACACCTTCTTCAAGGGCTCCCGCCCGCTCGGCTTCCCGGAGGGCGGCTTCCCGGCCCCGCAGGGCGGCTACTACTGCGGTGTCGGCGCCGAGGAGGTCTTCGGCCGCGAGATCGTCGAGCTGCACCTGGACCGCTGCATCGACGCCGGCCTGGCCATCTGCGGCATCAACGCCGAGGTCATGCCCGGCCAGTGGGAGTTCCAGATCGGCCCGGTCGACGCGCTGACCGTCTCCGACGACATGTGGATCGCCCGCTACCTGCTGTACCGCACCGCCGAGGAGTTCGGCATCGACGCCACCCTGGACGCCAAGCCGGCCAGGGGCGACTGGAACGGCGCGGGCGCCCACACCAACTTCTCCACCAAGGCGATGCGCGAGGGCTACGACGCCATCATCACCGCCTGCGAGTCGCTCGGCGCCTCCCAGGAGAAGGTGCTGGAGCACGTCAGCCAGTACGGCGACGACATCCAGTCCCGCCTCACCGGCAAGCACGAGACCGCCCCGTGGAACGCCTACAGCTACGGCGTCTCCGACCGCGGCGCCTCCGTGCGCATCCCGTGGCAGGTCGAGGTGGACAAGAAGGGCTACATCGAGGACCGCCGCCCGAACGCCAACGTCGACCCCTACGTCGTCACCCGCCTCCTGATCAACACCTGCTGCGCCGCCCTGGAGAAGGCCGGCCAGGTCTGATCCACCGCCGTACCCGGCACCCGCACCACGTCACGCCCGCAGGCC